>JACMMD010000082.1 GCA_014379235.1 Anaerolineae bacterium | reverse complement strand
TGCAGTTTGCGCCCAAGTTTCAGGCTGTAAAGTGGACAAGTCGGAATAAGTGGCTTTTGCATCTTTATGGTTTCGGGCAAACGTCCTTAGAGCGATACGATCATGATCAATGCCTTCAAGTATAGTGAAGCCTTCTTGTTCTAGTCCCCAAGACATACCGCCTGCGCCGCAAAAAAGATCTAGAACCTTTGGACTGTTTGCCTTGTTCACTTTTGTTTTACTCAATAAACACCTGTTGATTTGAATACTATAGTATTCAACTAAATTTTGCAATTGGTTTCTTTAAATCTGTTTTAGAAACCATCGGCAATTGAGGTAAGGGATTTACTTCGGTTGCATTCTAATCGCGCCGTCTAATCTAATAGTCTCGCCGTTGAGCATCTCGTTTTCGATGATCGCTTGAGCAAGCTGCGCGTATTCGGCGGGGCGTCCAAGTCGCGGCGGGAAGGGCACTTGCTGTCCCAACGAGGCGCGGGCCGCTTCGGGCAGCGCTTCCATCAGCGGCGTGTCGAACAATCCCGGCGCGATGGTCATCACACGGATGCCGAACTTGGCGAACTCTCGCGCAATTGGCAGCGTCATGCCCACGATGCCGCCCTTCGACGCGGAGTAGGCCGCCTGCCCGATCTGGCCATCATACGCCGCCACCGATGCCGTGCTGATAATAACGCCGCGTTCGCCGCCCGCGTTCGGCGTGTTGTTCATCATCAACGCACCGGATAAACGGATCACGTTGAACGAGCCGATTAGGTTCACGCGGATGACCTTCTCGAAGTGGCCGAGAATCATGGGGCCTTCTTTGCCCACCACTCGCTCGGCGGTGGCGATTCCGGCGCAGTTCACGGCGATGTCCAGCTTGCCGTAGGCGCTTTCGATTTCGCTGAAAGCGTTATGCACGTCGGATTCGAGCGAAACATCGGTCTTGATGAAGCGCGCCGCCGCGCCGAGTTCGTCTTTAAGCGCCTGACCTGTCGCGCTGTTCAGGTCAAGAATGACGACCTGCGCGCCCTGCTCCACGAAACGGCGCACACATGCCTCGCCCAAACCCGAAGCGCCGCCTGTCACCAGCGCGATAGAACCGTTGAGTTGCAAGATAGATGCTCCTTAATCGACCTAGAGTTCTGGCACATGGTCATCTTCATATTTTTCAATCAATACGCCGATGACTTCCATGAGCGAAGCTAACGGATGCGTTTCGTCCTCTCCAACTTCGTCAATCAATTGGTCGAGGACAGCGACGAGGCGCTGATATTCGGTATCACCGTGAGGAACATATAGAATTTTGGCGACAGATGGCCAACTTTGTTCAGCCTCTAGTACCGTTTTGTCGAGCATACGCTAGTCTCTCCACTTACCATCGTCGTATTCCGCATGAGTCAACACAGCGCGAATATACACTTTCTGGCGATTATAGTGAATGGCAGCAATGAGCCGTGCTTTATTGCCGCTAATATTGAAAACGGTCAGCCTACCAACCTGATCGGCGCTCGGAAATACAGCATGTAGTTCAACGAACGATGCAAACGATCCATTCATCATCAGTTTGTACCAATGCTGCAAAGCGGATTTGACATCAGGATGCGTGACAGCGAAATCATTCAAGCGTTTGCGCGTGATGACGCGCATTGATTACGCGCGGCCCAACTCTTCCACCGAGAAGTCCAGCGCCATCACATAAGAATCGTCGATCATTAGCGCCTTGCGTAACTGCGAGCGCCCGTGCTCGTCGGCGGCTTCGAACTCTGCTTCACCGAGCTTGACTTCTAGACCGTGATGCTCCAACACTTTGGCCATGCGTTCGGCCAAGGGCTTGGGCATCTGGCCGAGAAGATCGCCACCGGAGTTGAGCAAGGTCACGAGCGGCTTAGACAGGTTCAGATATTCGGGCAGATCGCGCCACAGCCCGAAAGTGCTGACATGCGCTTGTTCGAGATCAAGCACCAGTTCGTAAACGTTGGTGGGTTGACCGCGAAAGAACACAGCCACCGTCGGCGTATTGTACTGGTACAGCAGCGGATGCTCGTCCACGAATTGCAGGCGCGCAAACATGCCCACGCTGACCTGATGTTCAACCACGCCAAGCGCCCGAATGACGTATTGGCCGCGCTCGCGCAGCCCGCCCGCCGCGGCATCGTAGCGCGCTGTAGCGATAATCAATTGCAGCGTTTCGGGTACGGCATCCATTTGAATAGCGAGGAAGATGCCGTAATCCTCTTCGGCGCTCAGTTCGGCAAGCAGCTTTTCACGTTTTGGCATTAGGCTTCGGCTTTAACAAAGTTCATCTGCACCGCCCGATAGTCTGCTAGAGGCCCGTACTTCAAATCGGCCATGACCGTATCCACGTCAAACCGAACGTGGCGCAAATCGACGTGCGCTTCGCCGTTCTCAAAAGTGATGATGGCGTATTCAGCGCGTTTGTCTGTTTTGGGTGCGCCAACGCTGCCCACGTTGATAACGCGCCAATGGTTCAACTGGCGATCCATTTGCTGATGAATGTGACCGCCAATGCCAAGCCGACCTTCACGGTCAAGCAGGTAATCTTCGGCTTCTTCGGCGGGCGTGTCGGGCTTGAGGTTGGCTTCATCGTCGCCGGGAACGGCGTGATAACCGATCACCCAACCGTAATCCGGCGCGTCGAGCGATAAATCGTTACGCAGTTTACGAAGATAGTCGTAGTCCTCGAACGAAAGCTGCGCCAGCGTCCAGTTGATGACCTGATCGCGGCTGCGCCATTCGTCGGCTAATTCTTTTAACTTGTCGGCATCTTCGGCGGGTTTCTTCGGATGACGTGCGCCCGTGACCAGATAACGGTCATGGTTGCCGCTGATGATTTCAAACTTCTTTTCGTCCAAGCCCAACGTTTCGGGCAGGGCACGAACTCGCTGTATGCACTCCGCCGGACGCGGGCCAAAGGTCGCCAGATCGCCCAAGACCCACAGATGATCGATTGTCCCGCTTTGCCGCAAATCGTCAATGACAGCATCGAGCGCGACAAGATTGCCGTGAATGTCTGAAATCACTGCTAAACGCAATGCGCTGCCTCCATACAATATCAAACCACGTAAATAAGGGCGCAATATATTGCGCCCCTACAGCCGAAACTGTTATTTTGCTTATCCGCGTGAGCGTTCCAACTGCACCATCATGAGCAGGCCGAGCAGCAAACGCTCCTCTTGTGTGCGCGAGAGTTGAGCCGCGCCTTCTAACGGCGCAATCTCGAAGGTGGCCTCAAAGAACGCCGGGTGCTTGGTCAACTGAAACACGGGCTGTTCGTTCTCGCTGTCGTAGAGGAAGTACGTCGGGTGGAACAGGTAGCCGCTGAACAGGCCCACAATCGGGATTTCACCGAGCAGCATGTCAGCTATTTTCACCCACGGATTGCCCTCGCTGATGTGGTGGGTTTGCTGCCCGTCCGCGTCCATCAGCAGGTAGGTGGCCTTCCAGATCGAGCGAAAACCCTTGTGTTTGATCGAGCCAAAAGGCTGATCGTTGCCATCTGTGAAGTTATATTGCGCGGAAAAGTCGATCACCCGATCCGCACGAATGCGGTAAAGCTGCTGGCTCTTGGACGAGTCCGAGTAGATTTTCACGTCCTCTTTGAAGGCCAGCGTTTTCTGGTGAACGTACAGGAGTTCTTGGCCATTCGCGTCGGTGACGGTGATGCGCGGCGCAAGGGCGATCAGCTTAAAGCGCAGGTTTAGTGGGTATTGATACTTCATAATTGCCCCTCATATATGACTCGCTGTAGGGGCGACGCATGCGTCGCCCCAACCAACTAATGCGCCAAAGATAGCACAAATCCACAGTTCTAACAGAATTATATAAGTCCGAAAGTAACCCGTTAAGTTTCGTGCAATTAAGTTGGGGG
>JACMMD010000834.1 GCA_014379235.1 Anaerolineae bacterium | reverse complement strand
TCAGAGGGGCTGCACACACAGGGAACGTTGTACTTTTAACTCATCACTCATCACTTGATACTCCATACTCAGCACTTTCCCCGAAATCAGCTATACTAAGCGCGGGGTTATTTCTAACAATTATTGTGCTTGTCTTGCAGGGGGATTCATGCTGTCGGAAAATACCATTGTCGTCGCTGGTAAAGAGCAAATCGCTACCGAAATGGGCGACGATGTAGTGATCTTGGGACTCAAAACAGGGGCGTATTACGGTCTGAGTGAGGTCGGCGCCAGCATCTGGAAGTCGATTCAACAGCCTATTTCCATTTCGCAAATCCGTGAGGTTATTATGGATGAGTACGAAATCGACGCTGATCAGTGTACGCAGGATATATTGGAACTGTTGGAACGGTTGACGGCTGAAGGTCTGGTAGATGTACAGAATAACGAAGCAGGCGCGTAAGTTCTGGTGCTTGTCACTGGCGGATAAAGGACTTGCGCTACAAACGTTGGCGCTGTTGTGGGCCATACGACTGGCGATGTGGCTGCTGCCCTACGCGACCCTGCGGCGATGGGTCGGACGGCTGCAACAGCCGGGAAATCCGCCGCAAGATGTGACGCTGATGACCAACAAAATCGTGCTGGCGACGGCCAGCGCGGGGCGGTTCGTGCCGGATGCAACGTGTTTGGCGCAGTCGCTCACGGCTCAAACACTGCTGACACGGCGCGGCTGTCCGCATGAATTCCGGCTCGGCGTGGCGCGCGGCGACAATGGCGGTATAAAAGCCCACGCATGGATTGAAAACAACGGCGAAGTCATCTTGGGTCTGCTGCCCGATCTAGCGAGTTACACCGTGTTAGCCTATCCTCAATCGGGCCAATTCTGAACCCATGAGCGCAATTTTCGGCATCGTTTACCTCGACGGGCGACCTATCGACCCGGCGGATGTGGCGCGCATGGATGCGGCGCTGGCGGTTTATGGCCCGGATGACGCGGGCGTATGGCGCGAGGGTTCTGTCGCGCTCGGCCACCGGATGCTGTGGAATACGCCGGAGTCTTTGCACGAAAAGCTGCCGCTGCGAAACGCGGCGGGTAACGTGACGCTGACGGCGGATGCGCGTATCGACAACCGCGACGAACTCCTGCCAGTTCTCGGCTTACCATCGGACACAACCGACAGCGCCGTTATCCTCGCGGCATACGAAAAGTGGGGCGAGGACTGCGTCGAACACCTGCTTGGTGATTTCGCCTTCGCCATCTGGGACGAAAGCAAGCGGGCGCTGTTCTGCGCCAGAGATCATCTCGGCGTGAAGCCGTTTTACTATTATCACGCGCCGGGTAAGGCTTTCATTTTCGCCACCGCCATCGAAGCGCTGTTAGGCTTAACGGAAGTGCCGCGCCAACTCGACGAACTGATGATTGGCGATTTTCTGGCGGCCACGCTTGGCTCACGTGAGGACAAGTCGGCGACCTTTTACACGGAAATATTGCGCCTGACACCCGCGCACACGCTGACCATCGATGAGCGTGGTCGGCAGATGCGCCGCTATTGGGCGTTCGACCCCACACGTGAGATTCATCTCGGTTCAAACGAAGAATACGCACAGGCATTCCTTGGAATTTTTACCGAGGCCCTGCGCTGCCGGATGCGTACCGCGTATCCTTTAGGCTCGGACTTGAGCGGCGGACTGGATTCATCGTCCGTCACCTGTCTGGTACGCAAAATCCTAGATGCAAACGGCGGGGGCGTGCTGCATACCTTCTATTCCCTACCCCTAGACCCGGAAAACGACGAACGCGGCTTCGTAAAAACGGTGCTGGACAGCGGCAGCTACCAGCATCACGAAGTTGAACGCCGCAGCGCTCTCGCAGAATTCGGTGAGCGCTGGTGGCCGGGCGGGCTGTTTTTCAATAACACCCTTTCAGATGTCAATACCTATGCCGCCGTGAAGGCCAATAACGTTCGAGCGGTGCTCAATGGCTGGGATGGCGATACGGCGGTTTCGCACGGCATGGAGTATCTGGTAGAGTTAGCGAACCGGCAGGACTGGGCCGAATTCGCACGCGAGGCACACGGACTCAGTGAACATTTCGGCGGCACTCCGCGAGGCTGGCTGCGGGAGTATGGCTATCCGTATCTGAATGAACTCGCTCAACAGCATCGCTTATTAGACTTCGCGCGCAGCGTTAACGAAATCCCCTCTCATATTCCCATATCACGCCGCAAGCTCATCAGGCACAGCGGCTGGAAGGCATGGGTTCCTGCGCCGATGCGCCACGCTTGGCGGATGGTACGCCCCGGCAAGCCTGTTCAACCGCGCTGGTACCCGCTTAACCCGACGATCCAACCGGCATTTGCACGGCGCGTTGGACTGGATGACTATCTACGGACGATAGAGCGCCCCGCTGCAAAAACGGAGCGCGGGTATCATTATACCAACGTGAACACGGGCTTTACGCCAATGGGCTATGAGGAAGTGGCCCGCATGGCCGCGGAATATACGTTCGAGCCGCGCTATCCATTTCAGGATATACGCCTGATAGAGTTCTGTCTGGCATTGCCGCCGCAGCAGAAGCTGCATCAGGGATGGAATCGTATGGTGCTGCGGCGGGCGATGGAAGGTATTCTTCCCAAAGAAATACAGTGGCGCGGCGGCAAGTCTCATTTGTCGTGCGATTACACTCTGCGCTTGTTCAGCGAAGACCGCGCGCAGCTCGACGAAGCGCTCTTAAGTGAGCCGACAGGTATCGAGCAGTATGTTGACGTTTCGCTGGTGCGCGACTTGTATCAGGAGTATCTAGGCATGGACGCGAAAGGTCGGGATGTCCATGCCATCAAGGGATTGGTTATTTGGAAGGCAGCCATGCTGGCGATCTGGCTCAACCGCACAACGTCGACGGACGGTTGAACCCGATACGGTACGCTGAAAAAGTAACTCGCATTTTCAAAGGCATAACTGAAGGGGTTTCTAATGCCGGGAAGCATAGGTAGCTACACTGTCCAAAATTATGGCCGCATGATCGGAGATAAAATTCGTACTGACAGCTATATTCGAGGTTTGAAGCGAGCCATTGAACTTCGGCCTAACGCCGTTGTACTGGATATCGGTACGGGGACGGGTATTTTTGCAATGATGGCCGCCCGCTTTGGGGCACGGCATATTTACGCAATCGAGCCAGACAACGCGATTCATGTCGCCAAGCAGCTCGCAGTGGCGAATGGTTACGCAGACCGTATCGAGTTCATACAGGGGCTTTCGACAGACTTAGAGCTTCCCGAAAAAGCAGACATCATTATTTCCGATATTCGCGGCACACTGCCATTGTTTGACCATCACCTTCAAACGATCATGGACGCGCGCAAACGCCTGCTTGCGCCGGATGGTCTGCAACTCGCGCAGCGGGATACTCTGACGGCAGCGCTCATTAACGCGCCGGAAGTCTATACCCGTACCGTTGAGCCGTGGAAAGAAAATATGTACAGTCTCGACGTACAGGCCGCCCGACATCTGACCATCAACTGCTGGGGCAACGATAAACTGAAACCCGAACAAATCGTCATGCAGCCACAGCAATGGGCGACGCTCGATTACACCTCGCTCGAAGACGTGAACACGAGTGGAACGATCCAATGGACTGCGACGGAAGCCGACACCGTACATGGCTTTACGATTTGGTTCGATACGACGGTGTTTGAAGACATCCGCTTTTCTGGCGCTGTCGGGCAGACCGACTTGGTCTATGGTCGGATATTTGTTCCTTTCGCCACACCGATTGACTTGACGACGGGGGATACACTTACCCTTTCGCTGCGTGCGAATTTTGTCGGTGGTGATTACATCTGGCTGTGGGATACGGTTGTCACCAACGAAAGCGCGCCAAATACGCAAAAGGTAAATTTCCGTCAGTCTACACTGTTGGGCGAAGCATTTTCGCCGGATTACCTGCGGCGGCGTGCGGACAGCTTCGTGCCTGCTGTCAATGATGACGGCAAGATTGTGCGCTTCGTTTTACAAGCGATGGAACAAAACCTAGCGCTGGGAGAGATCGCAAACAAACTCACGCAGCAATTCCCGGAAAGATTTCAGAATTGGCGGGCAGCGTTAGATAGAGCGGCAGACCTCTCCGCAAAATACAGCCTCTAACAGTTGTTGTTGCGCTGTGACCTGAATCCGACTATAATTTTCCATAATGTACGATTGCATTATAAAACTCGTACAGAATGCATTTTCCCTACTTGTTAAGGAGATCGAAGAAATGCAATCTAGCAACCAGCAGAAGAAGAAGGCCTACAAAGCCCCAACCGTAACTGTTTATGGCAACATCGAAGCAGTTACGCAGCAGATGGTGACAGGCGACATGGGTGACAAGACTGCTATGGTCATGTTCTCGGGTGGCGGCTCGTAAACACGAGCACCACACTGGCATTTATACGTTCGTTTCACGTTTGAGATAGATAGTGCAAGTAGGCTGGTTTCATTAAATGAAGTCAGTCCAATTTGCGTTGTATTGAAAACGTTCATCCCAGTATGAGGAAAGCGTGGCATTTTATACTGCCTATGGACTGACCATTCAATCTGTGCTGCCACTGCCTGAATTGATTGCTCACCAAGCCCCGCCAGACGTGGTTATCCGCCTGGAGTCACACAGTGTTATAGCTTCACTCATGCCCCCTACCGACTATTCGATAGGGGTTTTTAATGATGGTATTTTCTTCTGGTGGGATGACGTTGGCATACTAACCGCTACCCATGGCCGCGAAATTGTTGTCGCGCCCATCGCTGATGTCGATGAACAGTGGTTCAGGGGCTTTATCATCAACGAGGCGATGGCGGCGCTGCTGCACCAGCGCGGTAAATTGGTGCTGCATGGCAGCGCGGCGGTCATCGATGACGGCGTTGTGGTTTTTATTGGCAGTTCTGGACAGGGTAAATCGACGACAGCAGCGGCCTTACAGGTGCGGGGGCATCTGGCTATCGTGGATGATGTCGTGGCGATTGACCTCGACTATATGGCTGGCGTACCCCATGTTTTACCCGCGTTTCCACAGGTGAAGCTGTGGCCAGAAGCTGTCGCAGCACTAGGGCACGATGTAGATGCTTTGCCACGAGTGACCCAAAATACTGAAAAGCGCAGCTACCGTCAGGCAGAAGGTTTTCCACAAAGCCCACAGCCGCTGCGGGCGATTTATGTGCTGGATAAAGGCGACGAAACTCACATCGAACCACTGACACCACAGCAAGCTTGTTTTGAACTACTGACCCATTCCTACATGAATCACTTAGGCGGCTTGTATGAAGTTGACCTGCTAGGCGAGACGGGTACAGCGGCGGCTAATTTCCAGCGCTGCGCGGAGGTCGCCAGACTTGTCCCCACCAAGCGCCTGACACGTCGCTTTTCACTGCCCGATCTGGCGCAATTGGTACAGTTAATCGAGCAGGATGTGGCGCAGGGTGCGGCGTATTAACCGCCAACGAATATCGTTATGGATAACCTGAACGTTCTCGGAACGCGCCTCCGCGAAACGCTGCATATTCAGCGGGCTTTGCGGCTCGTATGGGACAGCGGCCCCGGCTGGACAATCGCCAATCTGATTATCATCGTAGGGCAGAGTATTCTGCCGCTCGTCAGCCTATACCTCACCAAGCTGATGGTCGATGCGATTTCGGCGGCGGTATCCGCGCCACCTGAAACACGTTCGTTTGAACCTATCGTGGCGCTGGTGGTGCTGGTGGGCTTGGCGGCGATCATCGACTCGGTACTTAGTTCGGTAGCCAGCCTCATCAGCGAGGCACAAACGCAGTCGGTTTCAGACCGGGTGAGCGCGATCATCCACGCCAAGTCAATTGAGGTTGATCTCGAATACTATGAGAACCCACAGTTTTACGACACGCTGCACCGCGCCCAGTCGGACTCGCCCTATCGCCCGCCGCAAATCGTCAATAACCTGCTGACATTGATCCGTACCAGTTTCTCGTTGTTGGGCATGGTGGGCTTGTTGATATCGCTGCATTGGGCGGTAGCGATAGGTCTGTTTGCGACAACGCTGCCTTTAATGGTGGTGCGCTTACGCTTTGCGCGGGTGCGTTTCCGTTGGGCGCGGCAAAAATCGTCGGCGGAACGTCAATCTCAGTATTTTCACTACATCCTTACCGGTCAGGATTACGCTAAAGAGATTCGCCTGTTCAATTTGGGCGATATGTTCGCGGCACGCTTCGACGCGGTACGCGACCTGCTGCGTAAAGAGCAGCTTGAAATTACGGTTCGCCGTTCGACATGGGAATTGTTCGTACAGATTGGTACAACGGCGGCGCTGTTTGGCGTGTATGCCTTCGTCGCTAATCAAGCGCTAGTGGGCCTCATCACCATCGGCAGCCTTGTGATGTATTTTCAGGCGGCACAGCGCGCTCAAGCGCTGCTGCGGGAAGTGTTGGGCAGCCTCGCCAGCCTGTACGAGCATAACCTGTTTCTGGCGACGTTGTATCAGTTTCTGGCGCTGGAGCCGAAGATCGCGCGCCCGCTTGCCCGACCCGCGTCTATTCCGCGCCCCATGCGTGAGGGCATCCGCTTCGAGAATGTGGGTTTCACCTATCCTTCTAGCGATAAGAAAGTGCTTGAGAATATCAACCTGACTATTCGCCCCGGCGAAGTGATCGCGCTGGTGGGGGCTAATGGGGCGGGCAAAACGACACTGATAAAACTGCTGTGCCGCTTGTATGACCCGACAGAGGGGCGCATCACGCTCGATGGCGTTGATCTGCGTGACTACGACGTGGCGGCACTGCGGCGCGAGATCAGCGTGGTTTTTCAAGATTATGTTCAATATTTTCTCTCAGCGCGGGAAAACGTGTGGTTGGGTAATATTGAGGCATCGCTTGAGACTGACGAGCGCGTGATAGAAGCGGCTAAGGATGCCGAAGCCCACGAAATGTTTTCGGGCTTGAAGCAGGGCTACGATACACTTTTAGGCAACCAGTTTGAAAACGGGCAAGAATTGAGCATCGGGCAGTGGCAGCGCGTGGCATTGGCGCGGGCTTTCATGCGCGACGCGCAGCTGGTCGTTTTGGATGAGCCAACCAGCGCGCTCGATGTGATGAGCGAACACGAGGTTTTTGAACGATTTCGGCGTATAATTGCGGGCCGTGCAGCGATACTGATTAGCCATCGGTTATCGACGGTCAGGATGGCGCATCGCATCTATGTACTCGAAGGTCGCCATATGGTCGAAAGCGGAACGCATGAAGAACTCATGCAGTTGGACGGGGTTTATGCGGGGCTGTTCCGCACACAATCGCAGCATTACCAATGACCACCAACACTATGCGGGGGGCGGTTCGATTCGTTCATGATTGCGCGGCGTCCCGAACACGAATTACTGCTGTTGTGCGCCCGCACGCGGGTCAGTTCGGCACAGGAAACACGTATCTCCGAACTGATGAGCCAGCCGCTCAATTGGGAATACCTGTTGGCGCTGGCCGGCGGACATCGCGTGTTGAAGCTGCTGTTCTGGAATATCCGGCGGCTGTGCCCCGATAAATTACCCGCTCAATATGACGCAGAGGGCGCGTCCTACCTTCAATCAAGCATCTTTCGTAACTTGATGCTGGCCAACAAACTGCTGCAACTGACCAAACTGTTCGAGGCGAATGACATTCCGATGCTGTCGTTCAAGGGCCCCTGCTTGGCGATGATGGCTTACGGCAGCCTTGCCCTGCGCGAGTTCGATGATCTGGACATTCTGGTGCAGCAGCGCGACGTTGAGCGCGCCAAAGATTTGCTGTGCGCTAACGGTTACACCTACATCGATAGGAATGCTAACGAAGGGTCAGCGGCATCGTATAACCCGGATCGCGGCTATCACTTCTATTTCGTGCATGAACAAGATGGCTCGGCCATAGAGCTTCACTGGCAGTTGATGAAATCTTTGTTCACTTTGCAGCCGACTTTCGCCGATGTCCAAAAACGGCTGGAAACGGTGAGTTTTAGAGGCGGGCAGGTGGTGAGCCTTGGGCCCGAAGATTTGCTGATCGTGCTGTCGATGCACGGTACGAAACACGCTTGGGAGCGGCTGGCGTGGATTTGCGACATCGCTGAATTGATCGCGGCGCGGCCAACGATGGATTGGCGGCGCATAATGGAGCAGGCATCCATATTCCACTGTCGGCGCATGTTACTGCTTGGCTTGTGGCTGGCGCATAATCTGTTGGATACGACGCTGCCGGACGAGATGCAGCAGCAGGTTCAGGCAGAGGTTGTGCTGCCGCGCTTGGGCGCATATGTGACCGAGCGATTGTTCGCGCAAGATGTGTGGAATTCGCAGCCGCCGGTGATTTCGGAAGCGGATTACGAGTTTCACCTGCAAATACGGGAGCATTTGCGGGATCGCTTTACTTATGTGCGTCAGGTGATTTTGCCGCGTCATTGGCTGCCGAATGCCAGTGATCGGGCGGCGGTGGAACTGAGTTCGAATCTGTCATTTTTGTACTATGTAACGCGGCCCCTCCGGCTGGCGCGTAAATATGGCTTTCAACCGTTTAGACGCTTTCTGGGTTATTTGCTGCTGCCGCGTTGAAGACTGCGAACGTCTATTCCGGCGAGATAAACTTTTCTAATTTATCAATCAGCGGCGGTAAATCTTTGCTGACGACACCCCAGACTATGTTGTAGTCCACATTCAAATAGTCGTGGACTATTCGATTACGCATCCCAATAATCTCTTTCCAGCGAATTTGTGACAGCGCGGCGCGTGTCTCCGGGCTAACTTTGCTGGCGGCTTCTCCGACAATTTCAACGGCGCGTACAACAGCATAGCCGAGCAACATATCGTTGTCTTCTAGCGCTGCACGAGATTGACCTTCGATAAAGCGTGTCGCCCGTCGCGCCGCATCGAGCATATCGCGCAGCAGGGTTTCATCACGTTCGTTCATACAGTGTTTGCGCCCGTTGTAGCACTTGCTGTCGGAAATGGCGGCTGAGAAAATCTGGCGTGTTTAAGTCCACCCGACGCCCCAAAATCTCGCCCAATTCGTCCTGCATCGAAATGAATTCCAGCCCGATTAGCGCGTCTGGCTCGAACTCTACTAGAACGTCGATGTCACTGTCGGAATCGAAGTCATCACGCAGCACCGAGCCAAACAGCGACAGCTTGCGAATATGGTGGCGCTGGCAAAACTCGGCAATCACCGCATCGGGAATGGTTACGTGTTCATTAAGCATCACTCATCCCTTCGTCTCGCTGCTGACCGGCTCGATGTACAGCAGATCGCTCAGGTCACAATCGAATACGCGACAGATGTTTTCGATGATCGGTGCTTCAAACTTCCCGATGCTGTTCTCAATCCAACGCTTGACGGTTCGTTCAGAAACGTCGATTTCCGCTGCGATTTCCGTCATCGGGATTTTTCGATTTTCGCGGCGTTCGCGGGCTTGAATCAGTTCGAGTAAGCGGTTTTTGAGTTTTCCTTCCATCAGATGTCGAGGACTTTCCGCGCCTCTAAAGTTCATCTAGTTGACAGTGGATGACATAAAATGTACACTAGATGAAACTGGGAGCTTACTGATTTTCAATAGACTGTAACCAGTATATCCCATCTCAATGCAACGTTGCACCGCGTAAAAACAGTCGAAGCAGTTCATCGCATGTAATCTCTCAGGCTGAGAGTGTTTGGCTATAAAGAAAGTGGAGTGGGACTGACATTCCACATAGACTGACATCAAACGGCGAGGGGCGTTTGTTGCGAAACGCCCCGCCGTGTCAAATTAAGTTATGAGGGACAAGTAATGAGGTATGAGTATTTTTTACTCATCACTCATCACTCATCACTATCTAGCGATAGATGATCTCCACCCATTCATCACTCAGCAGATCGACGCGGAACTCTAAAATCGGCTGGTCGAGGCTGTAGCTGGTGATCGGTTCTGGCGAGGCGCTGATGACCTGCGCGCCGAGGGGCAGCGTCACCTGAACGTTAACCACTTCACCGAGCATTCCGGGCTGTTTTTGCAGCAAGAGGCGATAGCGCT
>JACMMD010000833.1 GCA_014379235.1 Anaerolineae bacterium | reverse complement strand
ACAAAACAGCCTTATTAGCGCGCATGTGCCAATTGTGTACGGCTGCTCCCATGCTTGCAGCTTTTGTATTATCCCGTTCCGGCGCGGTATCGAGCGCAGCCGCAGCGTGGGCGAGATTGTCGCGCACGTTCGCAGCCTTGTCGCGCAGGGCGTTAGAGAGGTCACGCTGCTCGGTCAGATCGTTGACCGCTACGGCAAAGACGTTGACGACGGGCCGGATTTGTCCGACCTGCTGCGGATTCTCCACGACGCGACGGATGGCACAGGCTTGGAGCGCATCCGCTTCTTGACCAGCCATCCCAATTGGATGACCGATAAACTGCTGGATACCGTTGCGGAACTGCCGCGAGTGATGCCGCATATCGAAGTACCCGTTCAGGCTGGCGACGATGAAGTCCTGCGGCGCATGAAGCGCGGCTACACAGTTGACCAATACCGCCGCTTGATCGCTAACATTCGTTCACGCATCCCTGACGTAGCCATCCACACCGACATCATCGTAGGTTTCCCCGGCGAAACCGAAGAACAGTACCAGCGCACCTATGATTTGCTGGAAGAACTCAAGCTGGATAAGGTGCATCTCGCCCGTTACAGCCCGCGTCCGCAAACGGTGAGTGCGCGCACCATGCCCGACGATGTGCCAGACGAAGTAAAGCGATATCGCCACGAAGCCATTGACGATATGCAGGCGCGGGTTCTCGCGGAGATTAATACACGCTTCTTGGGCCAGACGATTCCGGTGCTGGTTGAGGAAGATCACAAAGGCAAGTGGCGCGGACGTACACCGCAGAATAAGCTGGTGTTCTTTGAGGATGCGGCGGACTGGCGCGGCAAAATCGCCCATGTCGAGATTACGTGGACAGGGCCGTGGAGTATGCGCGGGCGGCTGCCAGCAGCGCAAAAGATTGAGACTCCGCTCATTGTCCTAGCAAGCTAGGATTTTGGCGCGCTTCGTTCCTCAATTTTGTTTTGTCGTCGTACAGGGCTTTTTGGCGTATACTTAAATTTGCGGCCTCTAAGGGGGGCAACATTTCCGTAGAAAATTGCATTATTGAGACAAAGCCAGCGTTGGCTTCACTCACCAAACGGAGGATCAGGCACGATGCCACCTGAGAAGAGCGGATATTTCTATCCCAACAAGTTCGCCCGCATCTTCATCGAGGCGATGGAAGAGATCATGGGCAAGAATGGCCTCAACGCTATTCTCAATCTGGCAGGGCTGGCGAGTTACGTCGGCAACTACCCGATTGACAACTTGGAAAAGGGATTTGACTTCGCAGAATTCACCGCGCTCAACATTGCGCTGGAAGATATGTACGGGCCACGCGGCGGACGCGGTTTGGCACTGCGTGCTGGCCGTGCGACGTTCGCGCAGGGCTTGAAGGGCTTCGGCGCGTTGGCCGGCGTGGGCGACCTCGCTTTCAAGGTGCTGCCGCTCAATGCCAAGCTGAAGATCGGCGTCCCGGCGATGGCCAATATCTTCTCGCAGTTCTCCGATCAAATCTCCAACGTTTATGAAGAAGGCAATGACCGCCTGATCTACACGCTGGAACGCTGCCCGATGTGTTGGGGGCGTAAGACAGACCGACCAGTTTGCTTTGCGGGTCAAGGTCTGCTGCAAGAGGGTTTGCGTTGGGTATCTGGCGGACGTGAGTTCAAAGTTGATATGGCGACGTGCATCGGCAAGGGCGATGACATGGGCCGCTATGTCGTTTATAAAGAGCCGATTGGCTGATCCTTTCAGCTGCTTACTAATTTGACCTGATCCTTAGCCCCCGCAGTTGGGGGCTTTTGCGCGTCTCCTACCATTTTCTAACCTGCGTTGGCTGATCGTCGGCTGACCATCGAGAGATCAGCCATAAGACTGATTGTCCCGCTTTCTCGCTTCGTGCTAGAATGGTTTTAAATGTGTTATGCGACGAGAATTTCGCGCAAACAAGGAAAAACCCTATGCGATATCGGCTTGTCCTGACTCTGCTCATTCTGGCGCTGCTGGTTCTCAGCGCTTGTAACTTGACCTCTGGCCCGGTGGAAAACGAACCACTTGCCACGCTGCCCACGAGTAATACGGGTAGGCCGGAAGTGACGATTGATTCGCCTGAAAGCGGCGACGAAGTGGTGGTCAACGAAGATATTCTGGTGAGTGCCAGCGTCAGCGATACCGTCGGCGTGACCCGTGTCCAGTTGGTCGCTGATGGTCAGATCGTCAAAACGGTATCGTCGGATTCACCCACTGGCGATCTCAACGAAACTTACATTCTGGATTATCGTCCGCGCCAAGCGGGTGATGTGACGCTGGAAGTCATCGCTTATCGCGCCGCGACAGCCAGCGACCCCGCCGAGATTGAAATCACCGTTCGTGCGAATGTGGCTCAGGTGACGGCGACAGTTGCTCCCGCGCCAAACGTGCCGCAAATCGACCCGAACGACCCAACATGCCGTATTTTGACCAACACCGGCGTTAATCTGCGAACTGGCCCCGGCACGAACTATGACCGCATCCGCGACATCGCGGCAGGTGTGCAAGTACCGATCATCGGGCGGCTTGGCTCAAACGAGTGGTGGCAAGTGCGCTCTGGTAACACCATTGGCTGGATGAGCGCTGCCTATGCCACGCTCTACGGTAACTGCGGCGGTATTCCGATTGTGCTGCCACCGCCTTCGCCCACGAGCAGTGTGGCAACGGCGACCCGCACCAATACGCCGATTCCGAACGTACCGACGGCTACCTATACACCAACGCGCACCCCCGGCCCGGCTGACCTCGTGATTAGCTCGATTGAGGGTGAGGAAACGCTGAGTTTGGACGGTGAGACGGAGATTGTGTCGCAGTATTCCATCGTCGTGACGAACACAGGGGCAGGTTCTACCGGCCAGTTTGCCAACATGATGCTGCTTCAGCCGGATAACACGGAGCTTGATCTAGGCGTGGTGGGCAACCTTGCCCCCGGCGAGAACATCTTGCTCACAATCGAAGTGACATTCACGGCGGTGGGTTCGTATACGCTGCAAGCCCGCACAGACTCTGATTCGCAGGTGGCAGAACAGAGCGAAGTCAACAACCTCGGAATTTTCGAGGTGGTGGTTACCAGCTAATCATCCGAACGAATCGTCGGACAGGGGCGCGGTGCGATATTCGTACCGCGCCCCTTCGCATTTCACCCGATTTAGCGTTTGCGTTCACTTGTAGGGCGCTATACAATCTCGCTTATGACGACGCGCATACTTATCATCAACCGCCATCTGGCATTCGCAGTGACGCTCAAGCAGGCGTTGGAGAAAACCGGCATCTACGAGGTTTTCCCCTTTACCGAAGTTGATGCTGGCTTAGACTTTCTGCGCGAGTCGCCGCAGGATGTGGCGCTGGTCGATTTTGGCCTGCCGGACGTACTGGGCATCGAGTTGGTGCGCCAACTGCGCGACGTGCAGCCGAACCTCGCCATCATTGTCAGCCCGCGCCAAAGCGATACGGCTATCCTTAACGGCCTGCGCTTGCAAGCGATGATCGACACGCCGATTACTGCCCGCACACTGATACCGATCATTCAGTCCGCGCTGGAACAGGTGCGGCAGACACAGTGGCCTGAAGCGGATGACTTCAAAGCCAGCCCGCAGTCGTCGCGTGAAGACGAAACCTCAGCTGCTCCACCGCGCCGTTTCAATTTGTATCCCGGCGACCTCAATATGCAGCAGCCGGGAAGTGTGCCCGAATTTTCCAGCCTTGATAACGTGTTGTCGCAGTTCGGAGAGTCGAACTTTTTCGACTCGCCTTCGCCTGACGATGGAGATACGCCTGTCACGCCGCAGGAAACCGCCGCCGATGATCCTAGCCCGTTCCGTGTGATTGGTGGGCAAGCGACTAGCGGGCAGGAATTCGAGGACGTTTTAACCGCGCTCGGTGACGAAGGGGAAGGTGGCAGCGATAACACGCCCTTTAAGCAGGCGGATCGAAGCGGCTTCAACGAACTCGTTGACTCGATGCGCGGCGATCAACCTCACACATCGCTGCCAGATCGTCACCGCCAACTGATCGAATTTATTCTCGCGGATGCGTCTAGCGGGGAGGGGCCAACCGAAGGCGAACGGCGTCGTCCCGGCGAAGACCTGCTGGAGTCGCTGCTCGAATCGACCACGTTTCGCAGGCTGGCGGAAGAAGAACCGCCGATGCCATTGTTCGAGGAAAGCGGCACGGTTGGCGATTTGATGTTGGGCGTGGCCGACTCCGGCTTTCAAAACGTGCTGTCGATTATGCGCGACGAAAGCCGTGAAGATCGCGGCGACAGTGACAGCACAGCGTCGCGGCCTCTCAATCTGGAAAATGCCGATACGACTCCCGGGGCTGACATCAATGCCACCGCAGACGCTATTCCCGCTCAGTTCATCCTCGAAGCCACGATGGATACCTCGACACCGATTGAGGTCGCGCTGGACGAAATCCGCGCCAGCATGGAACGTGGCGAACTTCTGCCGCCTGATGCTGATCTTTATGTGCGCGAACCGGACTTTCTGCGTGAGCCGGGTGTGCCGGATTTCGGCAATACGACGATTGACTTGATCGGCCAGACGACGCGGCCTTCGCAAAGTCAAGAAGAGCAGCTCGAACAGGATATTCAGGAAGCCCGCGATTCGACAACGGAGCAATTGCTGCCATCACAGCAGACGCGCCCCGCGCCGCCTGTCACGCTGCCGGAGCAATCGCCGCCAAAACCAAAGATGCCAACGCCGCCCAAAACACCGCCAGTGCCTGCTGCGCCGCCTGTTCCTGCTGTACCTGCTACCGATGCATGGGACGAAGCAGCGTGGGCATGGGACGCATCTGCCGATACTGACCAACGCGCTGAATCCATCGAAGCGGTTGAAGAAGCGTGGCCCATTTCAAGCGCCAATCCTTCCGATACGCCGATCATCAATGTACCCGTACCAACCGAAGATTCGGAACTGGCGAAGATGGCGTTGAGCTTGACGCAGGTTTCGCTTGAACTCACGGCTGAGGCATCGCTGCTGTCGCGGGATGGCGAAGTGATCGCCGTCGCGGGGCATCTCAGTTCCACCGATTTGGAAAGCCTGCTCAATGCGATTGCCAACGATTGGGACGCGGAAACAGGCGCGGCCCGCATTCGCTTTATCACGCTGCCGAGCAGTGGCAAAGAATACATGCTGTACTCGCGTCGTACCGATTCCGAGTACACGCTGTCGATGATCTTCGCTGGAACCATGCCGCTGCGGGCAATCCGTCGGCAGGGAGATCGGCTGCTCGATGCGCTTGATGCTGTGCCGGATGCGCCGCCTATAATCGAAGAATCGCAAGAAATTCTCAGGCCGCTCGAATCAACGGCGGTGAGTGAAGCCCCCGCGCCGGAGATCACGCAGCCCGCGCCAGCGCTCGACCAGACCGCGCCGCGTGATGTGTCGCCGCCTGCTCGTGCATCGCAAGAGATGGTAATTACGCCCACGCCTGCGACTCCAGAAGTGGGGCCGCTGACCGCTTATGCTTATGTGTGGCTGCTGCGTGACCGTGAAGGCCGCTTGAGCGAACGCGCCGCCGAAGCCATTCACGCGGGCCTGAATGTCCAGCTTGCCGAACAGCATTGGCAGATTCGCGTTCTTGAAGTGCAGGAAGATTATGTTTACCTCGTGACGGACGTTCCCGGCGAAACGCCGCCGCCCGAACTGATCCGCGATTTGAAGCGTCGTTCGGCGGACATCGCCCGTACACAGGATTCCACGATTGAGCCATCAAACCTGTGGGCCGACAGCTACCTCGTCATCACGCCGGGCCGCGAACTCGACCTTGAAGAAATTCAGCAGTTCATCAACTTCGAGCGAATGCTGTAGACAAGCCGTTAGCCAAGTTCATGCCGCGCCAAAAACGCAGCCTACTTACAAAGAGTGCGATTGTCGTTCTGCTGCTCGTGTTTGTGCTAGTTGCGGGCTACTTGATGCATGCCCAATATAGCATCAATCTGGCTAAGGAATTCATTCCAATACCGACTGATGCGAGTAATCTCAGCGCATTTTATCTCGGTATCGGGCAAAGCCGAACCATCTATGTAGCCTTCGACTTCACAAGCGGAAGTGAAGATAATCTTCTGGCTGGATTATGTGGAGACAGATTTACTGATATTGATAGCCAGACGAACCCTTTTCAACACACAAAACCTGAATGGTGGATGCCAAATTGGTGGTTACCTCCCCAAAGCCCAGAGATATATTTGGGTGGAGAATGCTATGATCGAACTATGTATCAAGTCTTAATCGATCAGACAGATGAAGCAACTTCCACCGCATATATTATGGTAAGTCTCTAGCCGATCATCGTAGAGCGTTGATACGTTAGGGCAAACGGTAGTGCTGACGAGGAATCCGCATTAAAAGCTAACCGCTAAAGGCTAAAAGCTATTCGCCTTTTGTGATATAATTTCCGCTCAAATGTTCCACACTTAAGACCATAAGCGGAAATCGACCCATGCCTAAACGCCCCATGTTTTACATCATTGACGGCCACTCGCTGGCCTACCGTCAGTATTTCGGAATGCCGCTCAACAGCTTCACCACTAAATCGGGTGAATTCACCAACGCCGTGTTTGGCTTTACACGCACGATGTTGGACATCATCCAGAAAGATCAGCCGGAGTATTTCGCCATTAGCTTCGACGCGGGCCTCAGTGGCCGCGATACGTGGTACAGCGAATACAAAGGCACACGCGATAAGATGCCGTCCGACCTTGCCTCGCAGATCGAGCGCATCATGCAAGTGGTCGAGGCGTTCAATACGCCGATGCTGATTTCAGAGGGCAACGAGGCCGACGATGTGATTGGCACAATCGCCATGAAAGCCGTCGAAGAAGGCGTCGATGTGCGGATCGTCACCGGAGACCGCGACCTGCTGCAACTGCTTGGCGAGCATGTGACCGTGCAGCTACCGGGTAAAGGCAAAGGCCCCGATGCGTTCTTGTCGGTCTTATGGGATGTCGCCAAGTTCCGCGAAGAATACGAACTCGAGCCGGAGCAGTTGGTCGATTACAAAGGGCTGGTGGGCGACACGTCCGACAACATCCCCGGCGTGAAGGGCATTGGCGATAAAGGCGCGACCACGCTTTTGAAACAGTACGGAACGCTTGAGGGCATTTACGATCATATAGATGAAATCAAAGGGAGTTTACAGTCCAAGTTAATCGAAGGGCGCGACTCGGCGTTTCTCAGCCGCAAGCTGGCGACAATTATATGCGATCTGCCGCTGACCATAGAACTATCCGCGTGTGTCTCCCATGATTTTGACGCGGTGCGAGTGTTGGCGTTGTTCGATGAGTTGGAATTCCGCTCGTTAGGTCAGCGCTTGAAAATCCCGCAGGATGAGCAACTTCCGCTGTTTGCGGCGGCGGGCGCAATTGTCGAAGCGACACCCGCTGAGGCCGTTGTACCGACGGTGATCGTCAACGACGCAACCAGTTTAGCCGCATTAATTGAGACGCTCAACGCGGCGCAGGGTATCGCGTTCGATACCGAAAGCACGGGCACCGATCAAATGTCGGCGGCGCTGGTGGGCATCTCGCTGGCGACGGATGGCGAAACGGGTTACTACATCCCGGTGGCGCACGATGAAGGTCAGCAGTTACCCATGCAAACCGTTTTGGATGCACTGCGCGGGCCGCTCACCAATCCGAATATCCCTAAGTACGCGCATAACGCTAATTACGATCTGGTGATGTTGCAGCGCTACGGTATCGACGTTGCGCCGATCACCGTTGATACCATGCTGGCGGCGTGGTTGGTCGATCCAGTCGGGCAGATCGGCCTCAAGGCCGTTGTTTTTGATCGGCTTAAGATCAGAATGACCGAGATCAAGGAACTGATCGGCTCAGGCAAAAAGCAGTTGACCATGAATCAGGTGTCCATCGAGCGCGCCGCGCCTTATGCCGCCGCCGATGCTGCCATGACCTATCGTTTGCTTGAAGTATTGCAGCCAGCGCTCGAACAAGATGGCCTCACCGATCTCTTGAACACGTTGGAAATGCCGCTTGTTCCGGTCATCGCGTCAATGGAGCGCACGGGCGTGGTGGTTGATGTGGCTTTCCTGCGCGAATTGAGCGGGCGGCTCGAAGAGCAGCTTCGCGGCTTACAAGAAGAAATCAACAATCACAGCGCGGGCTACGGCGCGGTCAACATGAACAGCCCCAAGCAGTTGAGCGACCTATTATTCGGCAAGCTCGGACTGCCCACGCAGGGCATTGAGCGCACGACGCATGGCTATTCGACGGCGGCGCACGTCCTCGAAAACCTCAAGGGCGAGCATCTTATCATCGACTACATCTTGCAATACCGCGAGGTGAGTAAGCTCAAAAGCACCTACGTTGATGCGCTGCCGCAGCTCGTGAACGCGGAAACGGGTCGCGTTCATACCAGCTTCAATCAAGCGGGCGCGGCTACGGGTCGTATGAGCAGCAGCAATCCCAATTTGCAGAATATCCCCATTCGCACCGAAGCGCGGCGCGAGGTGCGGCAGGCGTTTGTCGCGCCAGCGGGAAAGCTGCTGTTGAGCGCGGATTACAGCCAAGTTGAACTGCGTATCATGGCGCACATTAGCCAAGACCCGACCATGCTCGACGCTTTCCGGCAGGGGCAAGACATTCACGCGACGACTGCCTCGATTGTCTACGGTGTCCCAATGGATGAAGTGACCAAAGATCAGCGTATCTTCGCCAAGCGTGTGAACTTTGGCGTTTTGTACGGCATGGGCGCATATCGACTGGCGCGGGATAGCAACCTCACCTTTGCCGAAGCCGAAGATTTCATCCGCAAGTATTTCGAGCGCTTCCCGCGTGTGCGTGAATATCTCGATGGCACCATTCAGAAAGCCGAAGAACTCGGCTACGTCGAAACGCTGTTCGGGCGGCGGCGAAACTTTGCGATTTTGAAGGGCGGTAAGAATAAGGGTCGTCAAGAGGTACGCACCGCTGAACGCGAAGCTATCAATATGCCCATTCAAGGGACGGCGGCGGACATCATGAAGCGCGCCATGATCGACCTGCATAGTGCGCTGCTGGAACGCAACCTCGACTCGCGTATGATTTTGCAGGTACATGACGAGTTGGTGCTGGAAGTTCCCGAAAAAGAAGTGACCGAAGTGCGCGACTTGATTCTTGGGGTGATGGAAGGCGTTATGCAGCTTGACGCGCCGCTTCAAGCTAACGCCTACGTCGGCTCGAACTGGCGCGATATGGAAGCGATTTAACGGACGGACATTTCTTTTTTCGTTCGGGAAGCAACTATGTTATACTCGGCTTTAGTGGAAATTCGCGGCACTTACCTTAGTCGAGCATATGAGACATTTCCTTGATTTAGCAGACTGGACAAGTACAGAACTCCGCGATCTCATTCAGTTGGCTGTCCACCTTAAGCGCGAATGGCAGTCCGGTGGCAACCGCCCCGTTCTGCAAGGCAAAATTCTGGGTATGATCTTCCAGAAGCCATCCTTGCGTACTCGCATCTCGTTCGAAGTGGGTATGAAGCAGCTTGGCGGCGACGCGATGATGATCGGCCCGACTGAGATCGGGTTAGGCCAGCGTGAAAGTGTTGCGGACGTAGCACGGGTTATGTCCGGTTATGTACAGGGCATCATGGCGCGGGTGTTCGCCCACGCGCACGTTCTCGAACTGGCGCAGTATGCCAGCATCCCCGTGATTAACGGCCTTAGCGACGCGCAGCATCCCTGCCAAGCGATGGCCGACATCATGACCATTTATGAAAACTTCGGGCGCACAGAAGGTCTGCGCGTGGCCTTCGTGGGCGATGGCAACAACGTCGCCGCGTCTCTGGCGGTAGCGACGGCACAGTTCGGGATGCACTTCAGCATCGCTACGCCGGAAGGCTACGAACTACCGCCCGCAGCGCGAGAACTCGCCGCACACTTGAGCGGCGAAAACGGCCTACAGTTGGATATGGTTACGCATCCTGAACAGGCCATCGAAGGCGCGGACGTGATCTATACGGATACGTGGGTGAGCATGGGGCAGGAAACCGAATCTGCCGCTCGTGAGGCGGCGATGCTGCCTTATCAAGTGAACGCGAAACTGCTGCGGCGGGCACAGAAAGACGCGATTGTGATGCACTGTCTCCCGGCTCATCGGGGACACGAAATCACCGATGAGGTGGCCGATGGCCCGCAGTCGGTGATCTTCGCGCAGGCAGAAAACCGTCTACACGCGCAAAAAGCGATACTGGTTAAATTGTTAGCCTGATGACGAAGTAACAGCGAGAGCAAATAAACATGCCGGGAAATCGTGAAGCCTACGAAAACGCCATGAACGCGGGCCATAGTTCTGCATGGGATTTGAACTGGGCTTCGGCAGTTCAAGCCTATAGTCAGGCCATCCGAGAGTTCCCGGAAGACCCCGACGCGCATAACCATCTGGGCCTCGCGCTTTTGGAAATGGGGCGGTTAGAAGATTCGCTGCGTGTGTATACACGCGCCCATCAACTTTCCCGCGAAGACCCCATTCCGCTAGAAAAAAGCGCCGATGTGCTGGAACGTATGGGCCGCCTGCGTGAAGCAGCGCAGCAGTACGTCAACGTGTCGGAACTGTATCTGCAACAGCGCGATCTTGATAAAGCGATCAGCAATTGGGAACGGGCAACCCGTTTGACGCCGGGTTTGATCGGCATCCATGCCAAGCTGGCGCAGGCTTACGAGCGCATTGGCGATAAGAAGCGCGCCATCCGAGAATACCTGATGCTGGCGTTCAACTTCCATCGCGCAGGCGACAACGATAAGGCAACCAAAGCGGTTCACCGTGCTTTGCGCTTAGACCGTCGCAACACGCAGGCATTGAACACGCTGCGGGCGTTGGAGACGGGCGGTACGATTTTGCCGCCGGATGACGAGGGCGGTGACAGCCACGCCGAGCAGCGCAGCAGGGCGGGTTTTAGCGATCTATTTGCGGAAGTTGAAGACGCGCAGGTTATCAGCGATTCCAATCCACTCGGCCCATTGGGCGAGGCAATGGGTTTGGCGCTCGGCATGTTGGCCTCTCACGTCATCGAAAGTGGGCGCTTGGATGCGGCGGGCGGCGATGCACTGCAAGGCATGGAATTACAACGACAAGAATATTTTGACGAAGCGATTGAAGCCTATCAACGTGCCGATGCCAAACTGCGGCATCCCGCGTTGAAAATGAGTCTCGGCGCGCTGCTGCTGCTGCGTGAACAGCCCGAAGCCGCGATTCGATATCTGAACGATGCCACCAACCAACCAGAGTTGGCGGCAGGCGCATATCACGCGCTTGGTATGGCGCATGTCCTGATGCATAAGCAGCGTCAAGCTATGCGCTATCTGATTCAGAGCATCCAAACGGTAGACAGCATGGATGCGCTGGCCGATGACGAAGTTAAGCAGATCAGCGCGATGTATAAGCGCTTACAGGATGCGCTGGACGCTCGCCCCGACGACGCGCTCGAAGCGGTCAACCGCCGCTTCAACAGCCTGCTCGAAGGGCTGGATTGGAAGCAGCGCATTATCGAGACGCGCCGCCAGCTTGAAGAGACCATGAAAGAGGAAGGCGAACAGGGCGCGATTGATATTCTGGTCGCCAGCCGCAGTGATGAACTCACGCGCTTGGTCTCGCGCATTGATCGCCATATCCGGCAGGGGTTGTATACGCTGGCGATGGACGAGGCTCACCGCGCCGTCGAGTTTTCGCCACTGTATCTACCCGTACACATTCGTATGGCAGATGTCATGATGCGTGAAGGGCGTGTTCGCCAAGCGATCACCAAGTACAATGTTGTCGCTAAATCCTACATGGTGCGCGGCGAAAATGACCGCGCCACCGCCATCCTCAGCGAAGTGTTGGAGAGTGCACCGCTCGATATCTCGATCCGCAAGAGCTTGATTGAACTGCTGGAAACCGAAGAACGCTGGGATGAAGCGCTCGATCAATACATCGATCTTGCCGACACCTATCACCAGTTGAGCAACTTCGAGATGTCGCGGGATACTTTCACGCTGGCGGAGCGCATGGCCAACCGTGTCGGTGCATCCACGGACAAGATCGTGCGTATCAAGCACCGTCTCGCGGACATCGACCAGATTCGCCTTGACCTGCGTCGGGCGCAGAAGGCTTACGAAGAAATTGTTGAGCTTGCGCCGACAGACGAGCGGGCGCGGCGTATGCTGATTGACCTCAACTATCGGCAGGGTAATCAGGTTGAGGCCGTCAAGCGGCTTGACCAACTGTTGAGCATCTACGCCAAGAACAAGCAGGTCAACCGCATCCTGCAACTGCTCGAAGAACTGGTGACGTTGTACCCCAACGATACCGGACTGCGTTCGCGTTTGGCGGCCATCTATCGCCAGCTAGGGCGCAAGAAAGATGCCATCATGCAGCTTGACGCGCTGGGTGAGCTTCAACTCGAAGCAGGGCTGCATCAGGATGCGATCAACACCATTCGCCAGATCATCGCCCTCAAGCCGGATGGCATCGACGATTACCTCAAGCTGCTGGCCCAGCTTACGGGGTCGAACCCGGCGCGCTGAGAAGTTCGAGTGTAATTAGTCTGTTTACCGTTGGCGGCGCAAACTGCGCCGTCAGACGGTTTCGCATCTCTGAGATTACATCTCTTAAGAGAGACGTTCTGAGTTATAATCAAAATTAACTATTCGTAAGTTAGAAGATCAGGATTTGTCGTGGAACTGGCTTGGGCAATCAGCAACCTAACGCCAACCGCCATTGTCGACATTTTACTCGTGGCGATGCTCTTTTTCGGCGCGAGTTTTTTCATTCGCGGGACGCAGGCTGTGGTGCTGCTGCGCGGCATGGTGATCGTGCTGGCGGGCATGGTGGTTGTCTCCAACGTGTTCCAACTGCTGGCTCTGCGTTGGCTGCTCGGCAATGCGCTGACGGTGTTGGCCGTGGCCATTCCGGTGATTTTTCAACCGGAACTGCGCCGCGCCTTAGAGCGCTTAGGCCGCGCCGGAGTGCTGCTCAACAACCGTCGTCCGCCGGAAACCCTGCGCGCCAAAGTCATTGAAGACATTTGTCAGGCAGCGGAGAAATTATCAGAGCGTCGGCATGGCGCGCTGATCGTTTTGGAGCGTAACAGCAGCCTGCAAGAGTATATTCGCACGGGTATTCCGCTGGACAGTGAAGTGAGTTCGCAAATTCTTTTGACCGTTTTCTGGCCGAAAACCGAACTCCACGACGGCGCGGCCATTATCAGCGGTAACGGGCGCATCGCTTCGGCGGCCTCGGTGCTGCCCCTGACGGCCAGCCGTAACTTGCCAGATCGCAAGCTCGGTACACGCCATCGGGCCGCGCTCGGCATCAGCGAAGTGAGCGATGCGATTTGCGTCGTCGTCTCCGAAGAAACGGGCAAAATCGCTATCACCGACGGCGGGCGCATGATCCCGCGCCTTGACCCCAAACGCCTGCGAACCATCCTCAACGCCCTGTATAACCCTGAGCGTAAGCCGAGCATACCCATGTGGGCCCGCGTTCGTGAATGGGCTGATGAAATCCGCAATCGCCTGCGCCCCGAACGGAATCAGGCTTAGGGCCGGGCAGCGCGAAGCTATGCAGAGCAAATCGAGATTAATCCCACTCAGCCCCGTACTCGTCAACAATTTGATGTGGTTTCTGGTTTCGCTGATACTGGCGTTTTTCGTGTGGGTATTGGCTACTTCGCAGCTAGACCCCATTCAGCAGGAGCGTTTACCGGATCGGGTTTCCGTACAGCTTGAGCCTGACGAGGGTTTGCTCATCACCAACACACCGACGCGCAGCGCTGGCGTGATCGTTCGGGCGCAGAGTTCGGTGCTTGATCTACTGACCACCGACGACATCGTACTATGGGCCGATCTCAGCGGCTTGGGGCCGGGTACACACGTTGTCGAACTGCAATGGCAGGTGGCGCGTGAGCAGGTGGTCGTGGCCGATACGCTGCCGCGTCAGATCACGGTCACGCTGGAAGAAGCGCGAGAACGTTATATTCCGGTAGTGGGAATCGTCTCACAAGAGCCGCCCGCTGGTTTTGAGCGCGATAATCCGGTGTTCGATGTGGCCCAGCTAGAAGTGAGCGGAGCAGTCAGCAAGGTTGAACAAGTGGTTGCTGCCAATGTCGAGCTTGATCTTGGCGGCGTGCGCGCCCCGTTTGAAGATGACGTTCGCCCTGTGCCTATTGACGCCGATGGCAATGTGGTTACAGATGTGACGCTTGACCCGCAGGTTGTTCATGTGAATGTGGATGTTCGTTCGCGGGCGGATTTCCGTGAAGTACGTGTGACGCCGGGTGAGTTCACAGGCTCGCTGCCGGACGGCTATCAGATGGTGTCGTTCACCTATGAACCGCAGACTATACTCGTCAGCGGCCCGCCTGATGTGCTGGCCGGACTGCCGGGAACGGTTTCCACCGCACCAATTGATCTGGCAGGGCGCACGGGCACGTTTGAAGTGACCGTACCGATTGAGTTACCGAACCCCGATATATTTCTGGTGAGCGGGCAAAACGTCACGGTATCCGTCGAAATCACGGCGCTGACGGCCAGTCGTCCGTTTGACGCTATCCCTGTCGAGGTGATCGGCTTGGAAGATGGTTTCAGCGCGACCCTTGTCCCCAGCCAAGTGACGGTCATCGTCACCGGCCCGCAGCCGCTTCTTGACCTGCTTGTGCCGTCCAACATCCGGGCGGCGGTTGATTTGAATGGTCGCGTTGAAGGCAGCTATCAGGTTGCGCCTGTCGCGGCCATCAGCGGCGGGCAGGTATCGCCGGATGACATCGCCATCCTTCCGGTTGAAATTGATGTGGTGATTATCGAAGCCGAAGTTGTAACGCTCGAAGTCGAGACCGAAGCTCCACCGGAAACAACCCCTGAAGCTACCGACGATAGCGACAATTAGCCTTGCAGCAGCGCTTCTATGTCTGCGATGGCCTGCGCGTTATCCTTGAATAGAATAGCGTGGATACCCAACTCGCGGGCGGCACTGATGTTCGCTTCGACATTATCGACGAAAATCATCTCGGTTGGCTGCACGTTCAGCCGTTCACAGGTCAATTCGTAAATGCGTCGATCCGGCTTGGACAGCCCCACTTCATGCGAATAGATGATGTGGTCGGTCATTTCATCGAAGTGATAGCGCTCGATTTCGCGCTCCCTTGCGCCGACGAAACTGTTGCTGAGGATAGCCGTTTGGCAGCGTGATCGCAGACCGCGAAAGTAGTCGGTGAGTTCAGCATTGAGTTCACCAAGATACTCTATCCACATATCGGCCATAAACGCTTCAACTTGCGCGCTATCTATGCTCAGAAGCGCGCTAATAGCTTTGTGAATGTCTGCCTCTGAAATCGTGCCGATACTACCATCGTGCCAGAGTGTTTCGCAGCGTATCATAATTTCGCCGGGATTTAGCCCTAGCTGCTGCTCCCACTTCTCAATCATGCTGAGGTTGGGCGTGATTTCCAGCACACCGCCAATGTCAAAAACAACCGCTCGAATTGGCATATCGTTGTTCCTACCTTGTCCGGTTTTGGCGCTAAACTCGCATACGCAAATACTACGCCACTCTGATAGAATCAAAGCCGCGAATTCAATTTGAAAGTTAAGTGTAGTATGGCACGTAAACCTCTGGTAGCCCTTGTGGGCCGCCCCAATGTAGGCAAGAGTACGCTGTTTAACCGACTTGTTGGTCAGCGCCACGCTGTAACCGATGATCGCCCCGGCACGACACGAGACCGTATTCAGGGTCAGTCCGACTGGAACGGCATCGATTTCTATGTGGTCGATACCGGCGGTATCGAAGTTTATCAGCCGACTGGAGTGGGTGAAGTTTTACCCCTCGCTGAGGACAGCGCGAACTTCATCGAGGAGATGAAAGCGCAGTCGTTAGCGGCCATCCGCGAGGCCGATGTGATTGTTTTGATGGTAGATACGTCGAATGGACTCACGGGCGCGGATGAGGAAATCGCGGACATTCTGCGCCGTACCAATGTCGATGACAAACCGATTTTCATCGCCGCCAACAAAAGCGACAATCTAGGGCGTAACAATGACGCCTATGAATTCTACGCGC
The DNA here is from genome assembly GCA_014379235.1 of Anaerolineae bacterium. GTDB lineage: Bacteria > Chloroflexota > Anaerolineae > Aggregatilineales > Phototrophicaceae > JACMMD01. The sequence goes on along the minus strand of JACMMD010000833.1, from coordinate 8,873 downwards.
TCGGTTTGGGGCAGGTGTTCCCGATCAGCGCGATACACGGACTCGGCGTGGGCGACCTGCTGGACAGCGTGGTCGAAGTTTTCCAGAATCTTCCCGTCGATGAGAGTGAACCCGACGACGAGAACACGATGAAAGTCGCCATTGTCGGACGTCCCAACGTCGGTAAGAGCAGCATGTTGAATCATCTACTTGGCGAAGAGCGTGTGATTGTCAGCCCGATTGCCGGAACAACCCGCGACTCTATCGACACGAATATCATGTGGCATGATACGCCTGTGATGCTGATCGACACGGCGGGTATACGCAAGCGTGGCAAGATCGAGTCGGGCGTAGAGAAGTACAGCGTTCTGCGGGCCATTCGCTCGATTGAGCGGGCGGACGTTGCGCTGCTGATGCTTGATGCCGAGACGGGCCTCACCGAGCAGGATGAGCATATCGCGGGCTTCATTATGGAAGCCAACAAAAGCGTAGTCATCGTCGTCAATAAGTGGGATGCCATCGAGAAAGACGAACACACGATGGTCGAGTTCACCAAGAAGGTTGAGGAACGCTTTCACTTCTTGCCCTATGCGCCCATCATTTTCGTCAGCGCCAAGACCGGCCAGCGTATTCATCAAGTGTTGGAGACGGCACATCGCATCTGGGAAGGGCGTTACTTCCGTATCCCGACTTCTGAACTCAACCGCATCCTGCGCGCCGCGCAGCAAAAGCACCCCGCGCCGACGAAAGGCGTGAAACGTCTGAAAATCTTCTTTGCCACACAGGTTGCGGTAGATCCGCCGGTGTTCCTATTCCATGTCAACGATACACGCTTAGTGCATTTCAGCTATAAGCGCTTTCTCGAAAATCAAATTCGTGCGGAGTTTCCGTTCGAGGGCACACCTGTGATTCTCAGCTTTCGCCCACGAGAAGGCATGGACGACGCTAACTAAAGTCGGTATTGGCCAGATTGGTCTAGTCGTTCTTGATGTCTTGTAACTCGTACACTGTTGCTGGCTGTTGGCGGTTCTTGAATTTGAGCTGACCAAGCGGTTGCGAGGTCGCCAATTCCCCAAGCTGTTCATGCACGGTGTCGGTGATCAGAATTTGGCCCGGCGCGGCATGTTCTTGAATCCGCTTGGCGAGGTTCACTACGTCGCCAATGGCGGTGTAGTTCATGGCCTGCGCCGTGCCTACGTAGCCGACGACAGCCTCGCCCAGATGCAGTCCCACGCTAAACGACAGGCTGTAACCGCGCCGTTCGGACATTTCTTTCGCCACACTGATAAGGTCTAATGCGGCGACAGCGGCACGGATGGCATGGTCTTCTTGTTGATCGGGCGCGTTGAAGATGGCCATCAGCCCATCGCCAAAGAACTTATCCAGCGTACCCTGCCACGCCAGAACAACTTCGGCGGCAAGACTCAGGTAATTGTTCAGGACTTCAATGACCTGTTCGGGCGGGGCATGTTCGGCCCATGCGGTGTAACCGCGAATGTCCGCGAACAGAATCGTGACTTCTTGCCGCGCGCCACCAAGCTCCAAAGTTTCGGGATGATCGAGCACGCGGTCTACGACAGAGGGCGGTACGAAGCGCTTGAACGTGCTGCGGATTTGCGCGCTTTCACGCTCTCTGGTCTTTTGCAGTTCTTCGAAGTTGTGCGAATTTTCGATAGCAATCGCGGCGTAATCAGACAGGGCACTCAGCAGGGCACTGTCGTGCTTGGTGAAGATGTGCCCGCCTTCAGTGACGGTTCGCACGCCCAGTACGCCGATGGCCTTTTCGCGGAACACCAGCGGCGTGTACGACAGCGAAACCACGCCGCTGGTGTTCAATTGTTCAGGATTGAGCATCATCGCTTGCCCCGTCTGCGCGACGTGTAACGCGATACGGTCTTTCGCTTCAAAGTCGGCGGCTTCGGCGCGGGCCTTGTTCACACGCTTCTGCGCCCGACAGCGTAATATCGTCTCTTCAGTCAGGTAGAGGTAGCCTTCTTCCGCGTGGGTGACTTGCGCGGCGGCATCGACGATGTTGGGCAGCAGTTGGTTCAGGTCAGCTAAAGCGGTGACGTTCTTACCGACGCTGTAGAGGACGTTGAGTTCTTGAACCCGCTGTTGCAGTTCACGATTGGCATAGATAACGCGCTCGGTAAGCGCTTCTTTCTCACGCCGCAGTCGGATTTCGGTCAGGCTGCGCTCGATGGCCGCCAGCATTTCGTCCACCGAATAGGGCTTCTTCACATAGTCGCGCACACCGAGTCGATAAACCTCGATGGCGACCTCTTCCGAGCCATGAAAAGTCATCAAAATAACGGGAATATCGAGATTACGTTCGGACAACGCTTGCAACACTTCGATGCCGTTCATGCGCGGCATTTGCAAATCAAGCAGAATGAGGTCAGGCTGATGCTTAAGCACCATATCGAGACCTTCTCTGCCGTCTTTCGCCACAAGCGCTTCATAGCCGTTGGGTTGCAGGACGTATTCAACCACGAATTCGCGGTTTTCGCGTCCGTCATCAACCACTAGAATTCGTTCACCAGCCAAGTATTGCCTCGTTGTTACGGTATATTTCGGAATGTACTACTGCCTTTAGTATATGTAGAAGTGCGGTTTTTCGCATTGAATTCGTCTGGGCAGACCATTAGAAAATTATTGACGCGGCAAACGCTCTTCAAATGCACATTGTTCGTTCTAGGCGACAGGTCTATAATGAATAAACTTGATCGTTTTTAGATTGATAGCCAGCCCACATCTTGCAAGAAATTTCAACCCAACCGACTGCACAACCGCAAGTTCAAGCACCGCAGCAGTATGCGGACACTGCCGAAGTGACGACGCCACGCCCTAAACTCCAGCGTCGCAGCTTTATGCGTGAAATCATCGACACGCTGGTGCTGATCGCCGCGATCTATTCGCTGGTGAATTTGGCCAGTGCGCGTTTCATCGTTCAAGGCCCCAGTATGCAGCCGAACTTCCATACGGGCGAATTCTTGATTGTCAGTCGTTTGAACTATCTGCTTGACCAGCCGCAGCGCGGCGACATTGTGGTCTTCCATTATCCGGGCAATCCCGAAGAAGATTACATTAAGCGTGTGATTGGTCTGCCGGGCGATACTGTCGAAATCCGCGATACGCTGGTGTATGTAAACGATGTCCAGCTCGATGAACCCTATATCAATGAACCTTGCGAACCCGGACGCTGCCGTGATGACGTGTGGACGCTCGGCCCGGATGAATATTTCGTTATGGGCGATAACCGTAACCATAGCAGCGATTCGCGCGCTTTCGGGACGGTAAACCGGCAGTTTATCGTTGGCGAGGCGCTTGTCCGTTATTGGCCGCCGTCAGAGTGGGGACTTGTAACCCACATCGCCTACCCTGATGACTAGTTACTTCATGAATGGAGAGGACGAAATGACCGACAAATCGCCTTACGTGTGCTCATACTGTCATATCGGTCATTACCAGCCCTCGCAGGCGACGTACATGCGGATGATCGGTAACATGCCGGTCAGCGTTCCCGATGTGCTGTTATGGACGTGTGATGTATGCGGCTTCCAGGAATTTGACCGTGAAGCGGTGATGCGTATCGAAGCGCTCATCGGTGAGTCTGAGCCGACACGCGCCCCTGATCGCAAGGGGGCCAAGCGCAGCCAGCCCGATACGCTAGAAGCGGATAACGTCCGGCGTTTGAAGCCCTAGCCGCTCTTGTGCTGCGGCGTATTTTTCAACCGAAACCATCAAAAGCGCGGTGTCTATTACAGACACCGCGCTTTTTTGAGATGTGCGTAAAGCTGGCTTAATATATACTATGGTTTGTGGCCATGTGTGCGGACGAATGGTACGCTTGTTATGGACTTGTTTTCAGGGTTCACTAGTTGGATAGTTGCGCTCCTAAGTTTGTTGACTCTGGCATTGGCCGGCGGTGCGCTGCTGCTCGTTTGGGGCCAGTCGGAAGGCTGGCGGTCACACAGTCTATTCGCGGGGCTGTGCGCTGTGCTGGCGATCTGGGGAGCACTGTATCTCTTTCGGCTGGATGACCGCATTATAGGAATCACAGCGCGGCTGTTGTCGATAGCATTGTGGGCAGCGGTTGTATTCTACGCTTGGATGATGTTCAGATTTAGTGAGCGAGTAATGTCTGGAGCGGCACGGACACAGCTTTTTTGTGGGCTGTTAATCGCCGCGCTGGTGGCTGATGTGTTCTATTTCCTTCTGACTCCGGCATTTGGGAGCAGGATGCCTGTCGATTTGCTGGCAAATATAAGCCAGATATTGACCGTAGTCGCAGCAGGTTGGACAGCGCGGTTTGCGCTGCAAACCTATCTGCGTGAGCCGTTAAGCCGCGTCAGCGACGACTCGCGTGGCACTCAACGCAATCATCAGCAGGCCATTGTCGAGTTGCAGAGGCAGAAGACTCTGGTCGAGCGCTTGACTCAGGAACTACAAACGGCCAGCCAATCCAAGAGCCTGTTTCTCTCCAATATGGGGCTGGAACTGCGTACTCCGCTGAATTCTATCGTGGGCTACAGTGAGTTATTGCAGAGCGGCATCTATGGCGAATTGGACGCAACTCAGCTTGACCGGCTTGAAAAAATTCATCGAAACGGCAGATATTTGTTGGAGCTTATTAACAACGTACTGGATTTGAGCAAGATCGAAACCGGGCGCATCAACCTTGAAACCAGCGTTTTTCATATCGAGCGTATCATTGAGCAAGCGGTTATCGGCGTCGAGGCGGATTACACACGTAAAGGTCTGGCGATCAAGGTCAACGCCGAGCCGAGCTTACCGTCACTGTATGGCGATGAAGGGCGTATTCAGCAGGTACTCACGAACCTGCTGACGAATGCGATCAAGTTCACCCAACAAGGGTCAATCACCATTGACGCGATCTTGATCCTTGTGGAGCGCGGGACATCAACAACCTTTAAGCTGCCCTTTATCGGGTGGTTGAGCGATGGCAATTGGATTATCATTACCGTGACCGATACGGGCATCGGCATCGCTCCCGAAGATCAAGCGCGTATATTTGAGGAATTCGGGCGGGCCGACAGTGTGCGCGCCGCGCATGTTGAAGGCACGGGGTTAGGTTTAGCGATTGCGAAAAAATTGATCGAATTACATGAAGGGTCGATCTGGGTAAAAAGTGCGCTCGGAGAGGGCAGTACCTTTTTTGTCGCGCTGCCCGTGCACCAGAAATCAATGTCGGAAAACTCAAAAGCGGCATTACCTACAGTCAGTCCACCGCAAAATGTGCCTACAACGGAACCCGCAATGCGCCCTGTGAGGTTGCTAATTGAGTATCCAGCAGTTGACGCTCAGTTTCGATGCTGTAATATTAACCGGGGAGACTTTATTTAAAGATGAGTAACGGGCGCATTCTGGTCGTTGAAGACAATCCTGACAACATGACGTTAATTTCGGACGTGTTGCAGTCGTTGGAGTATGACATCGTTCAGGCGTTTGATGGCGAACAGGGCGTGGAGATGGCAGCAAGTGAACGGCCTGACCTTATCCTGATGGACTTATCACTGCCATTGATGGACGGTTGGACGGCCTCGCGCACGATTAAATCCGACCCTGAACTACAGCATATCCCCATCATTGCGCTCACCGCCCATGCGATGGTTGGTGATCGTGAGCGCGCTTTAGAAGCAGGCTGCGATGATTACGTCTCCAAGCCAATTGACTTGCGCGAGTTAGCCAGCAAGCTTTCTAAATACATCAGCTAATCTACGAGGACGATTTTGAAGATTCTGGTCGCTGACGATAACGAAGATAACCGCCAGCTAATTCGAGATATTTTAGAGGGCATGGGGCACGAGATAATCGAGTCGGCAGATGGGCCTAAAACAATCGCCCTCACTCAGGCTGCGCTGCCAGACCTTGTAATTCTCGACGTAAATATGCCGGGTATGTCCGGCTTCGCCGTGTGCGCGATTCTCAAAGGTGATTCGGCTACGGCGCAGATTCCGGTGTTGATGCTCACGGCGATGGCCGATGTTGAAGCGCGGGTTCAGGGCTTGGGTTCGGGAGCGGATGATTACCTGACGAAGCCGTTTAATCCACGCGAATTGAAGGCGCGTATTCAGACCCGTTTGCGCGCGAAGGTTGAAACCGATGGACTGCGTGAAACACAACAAATGATCCGCAGCACGTTCGAGCGTTTCGTTTCGCCTGCGGTGGTTGAGCAACTGCTGGCTAATCCAGCGCAAGTTGCGCTTGGTGGACGTTTGCAGGAAGTGACCGTTCTTTTCACGGATTTGGAAAACTTCACAGGTATCTCGGAGCGCGCTGAACCGGAAAAGCTGTTGAGCATCCTCAACATGTATCATTCTCTGGTTGTTCGCATCATTTTGGAACATGCGGGCACAGTAGATAAGTTCATCGGCGACGGCGTGATGGCGTTGTTCAATACGCCGTTAGAGCAATCCGATCACGCGCTGCGAGCGGTGAAATCGGCGTTGGACATCCGCGAGGCGTTGCCAGAGTTTTACAAGGGTTTTGAAGCGCGCTACCGGATGCGTATCAATTTCGGTATCCATAGCGGCATGGCCGTTGTTGGTAATGTCGGTACATCAGAGATCATGGATTTTACGGCGGTAGGTGATACGGTCAATCTCGCAGCACGGCTGCAAGGGCTGGCTCGCAGCAGTCAAATCCTTGTCAGCGAGGCGACCTATGCGCGGGTACTCAAGGAAGTTAACGCCAAGATGATCGGCTCGTTGACGGTCAAAGGACGGTCTGAGCCAGTGATGGCTTATGAAGTGGTGGAGCTGTTGGCGTGACCGCCAACCTCATTTTGGTGAGCAACGGTGCGCCAGAGCTAGTCGAACCGCTGCGGGCGAACCTCAAACGGCTTGGATACGAACTTCATTCGCTGCAAACTTCAGACGAAGCCCTGATCTTCGCAGGGGCGAATTCCCTTACTGCGTTTTTCGTTGCAATCGCCAACCCTGAATACGACGGTATCGAAGTCTGTCGGCGGCTCAAATGCGCGGCTTCACAAATTCCACTTGTGGCGCTCAATCTCACGAATTCCACGCTGATGGCGGCGGCACTTTCGGCGGGCGCGGATGTAGTGATGGATCAGCCCCTTGATTGGACAGCGGTCTCTCAATGGTTAGCCAATCCGCATTCGGACGATCAGATTGGCACAGTGTCCATATCACATCGACTGCTTGGCGACACGCCAGATGAAGTTCGCGGCGCGGCGGCCTTACTCAGCCATGACTTACGTAGTCCGATTTCTACCGTTGTTAGCAGTCTGGAAGCGGTTGTCTCAATCTTCGGCATGAGCGAAGTGATGCAGAATGAATACGCTGACATGATGCAGTTGCTTCATGGCGCATTGGACGCTGCCTATCGCCAACTATATATCGTCAGTGATTTAGTCGATCTTGCCCGTTTGGAAACAGGTGAATTTGATTTACGCCTCTCGAAAACCGATCTAACCCTGCTGCTGCGGAAGGCGCTGACTTCACAGAAGCCCTTATTAGAAGCCAAGTTTGTACGTATTGAAACCACCTTGCCCGACGCAGGCTGTCTTCTTGCCATCTGCGACAGCGCTTTGGTCGAACGGGCATTCATTGCGTTGTTGGACAACGTTGTCAAGTTTACGATGCGAGGCGATCATCTGCACGTCAGCGCACAGGCCGATAGCAGCATGATCTTGATTCGTTTCACAGACAGCGGACGTGCCATTGTACCGGGACTTGAGGAACAAATCGTTCTGCGTGCCCCGCATTGGGAAGGTAGGCAGAAGGGCAGTCGAACCAGTGTGGCGATGGGCATCCCTTTTGTGTATTGGGTAGCTCGGGCACACGCTGGCGAATTCACTGCGCGTTCGGAAGAATCGACAGGCTTGACAACTTTCTCCTTCATGCTGCCATCACTTGACACGAACTCGAATTAATATCCAATACAGTTTGCGACCCTAGAATAAGCTCTATATGAACGAACTTGAACTACGAGAACAGATGTGTTTGGTGGGCCGTTTGATGCACCAGAACGGCTATATTGACGGCAAGAGCGGCAACCTTACAGCACGCCTCGACCCTGAGCGGATATTAGCAACACCGAGCGGATCAGCCAAAGGCTTTATGAATCCCGATCAGCTTATGATCGTCAACATTGATGACGGAAAAACTGCCAACGACCAATCACGCCCGACTTCAGAATTGGCTATGCACCTCGAATGTTACAAACAGCGCGCCGATGTGCAGGGCGTGGTTCATGCTCATCCACCAACAGCAGTGGCATTGACACTCGTTGGTTACGATTTTCAGCAGTGTATCTTGCCGGAAATGGTCATGCTGCTCGGTCTTGTGCCGACGATCCCCTACGCGACACCCGCCAGCAGTGAGAACCTTGACGCAATCAGCCAACTAATCGTTGAGCATGATGCGATTATGCTTTCACATCATGGCTCGTTAACGGTAGCAGCGACTCTGTGGGATGCTTATTTGCGCCTCGAAAGCTTGGAACACAGCGCAAGGATTCTATACATGGCCGCACAAATGCCGGGTGGCATACGGGTTATTCCTTCGCAACAGCTTGAAAAGGTGCTGGCTATCCGCAAACGGCTTGGGCTGTGGAAGCCGGGAGATGATGAACGTTTTCGGACGTGCTGCGGCATGGAGTCATCTGCAAGCTGAGCGCTCAGATGTCGTCTCATATATTGCAACTTGACGCCAGTGTGTGGGCTTTGGTAAACTGTTCCCATTCGGCCCCATCGTCTAGCGGCCTAGGACGTGGCCCTTTCAAGGCCAAAACACGGGTTCGAGTCCCGTTGGGGTCAAGAAACGTACCACCACTTGAAACACCGGAAGTGTTACTTCCCGAACCGCTGTTGAAGCGGTTTTTTGTTTCCTCATCCATCTCATCTT
>JACMMD010000832.1 GCA_014379235.1 Anaerolineae bacterium | reverse complement strand
GGTAGTAGGTCTTGAAATTCCGATACCCGGATTGATGAAAATGGATGAGGATGGTCATGATTTCACTCTCAACCAGTCCACTACAGCGTACTCGGCGGCGAGCAGGCAGTTAGGCTGCGGACTGCTGCTGGAGATCGCTGGCAAAAATCATCGACATCGCAGAATAGCTCCAGTAAACTCATGGTGGACACAGTGGTAACCAGAAGATTAACGCCTTCTGCGAAAGGTGTCCGCTCCTTGTCCGAAACTCAGGTATGTTTAAGCTGTAGTCGCTACATATAGCATCATGAATTTACGAAGGGTTGGCCATATTCCAAGCGCTTCCGATGCTAATCTCTAAAACTTTGGCGATTTGTGGATAGCTCATCCCGAGAGAACGGAGTTCGCGGACTTTCTCTCGCAGACGCACTTTAGAGGGATCTTCAGCTCTAGTATGAGTAGGAGCAAAGACACGCGGAATTCTGAAGTCTATCATCGAATATCTAGGCGACGGCGCGTAACCCGTTGGGGTCAATCAGATATAGCCTAGATAAGAAAGCGCGAACGAACCCATACTCGTTCACGCTTTTTGATTCACTACGATTTTGCCTAGAAATTATCACAAAGCTGCATGTGTTGTCTCATTACCTTAAACCGTTACGGTGCTCACCAAGAGCGCCAACCACAGCTAATGGATGACCAACAAACAGAGTCCGCGTGATGCGTAAGTCTTAGATGTTTGGAAGCGCTGTGCAATCCCCCTGTGTGGCTACCACATCCGAACGCACCCAACTCTCGTCCGCCAGTTGATACCACGTACCGTCAGCGGCGACAGTTTGTCCGGTAACGGTTTGCGCTTCGGTCAGCTTGCCGGGTGACTCGAAGGTGGTGGCCGGGCCGCTGCGGCGGTTGGTGTCCGCGTTGGCCAAGACGATACATGCGCTGACACTTGATGGTGCCGCTTCGCCTTCAACAGGGGTTTCGCCATCGTCGGTATTTGTGTCCGACTCATCTGGGACAGATGGCGTAGAAAGCGGACTGTCAACCAGCACAATATCACCTTCGGGCGACAGCGTGACCTGCGGCAGGGCGGAACAATTATTCCACTCTTCATAAACGACGCCGCGATTAATCCATACGCCGGAACCCAGCAGATACCATTCACCGCCTGTCAGCGCCCGTGCAATGACTGTATCATTACTTCTAGTGGACGGATTTTGAGCGACTAACGGATATTGTTCGCCGGGGCCGGAGCGCGAGTTGACCCCCTCATTATAGAGGGCCATGCAGGTTGTCTGGTCTTCGGGGAAAGGCAGCAGCGTGATTGAGCCATCATAGGGATTGATGGGTAAAGTGGCGAGGTCAATGCTGGCATCAACGGGCGTGACGGTGCTGGCAGCCACCCAACCGAATGCGCGATCTTCCGTGAGCACCATGATCCAACTCCCGTCAGCGCTGCGGCTAACGGCTTCTAACGGTTGGTCACTGGTAATGACGCGAACACTGCCGCTGCTGCCACCGGGGCTGCGGCTGAGGTTATTGCTGTCAATTGTTAGGGTAACGGGAATGGTCGCGTTGAGATCGATGACCGTAAAAACCACCCGTATGCCGCCATTAATGTCGCTATAATCGAAGCTAAGGTGGTAAGGCGCTTCCCCTAGTGCGGCGAGGTGCGTCCACGCCTGTCCCTCAAAGTATTCGAAGCCTGATTCCGAAAAGCTAACCACCTCGGTGAGGCGGTGATCCGCGCTAACCAGAAACGGATTGAGCGTGTCCCCGTTGGTTTCAGTTTGCGATACATCCTCCACGACCAGTAAATCAGCGCCCGTTTCAACACCGAGTAAATTGTAATCGGCAAACGCGCTTACCGATCCGGGCGTTTCGATTCCAACCGATTGGCCAATCGCCCACGAACCCATATCCACCGCTAAGGTATCGCCCGTTTCGACGCTGAAGCTATACGGGCCTTGCACTCCGAAACTCACGGTGTATGGCGGCGGGCCGACGAGCGGAAGCACATGGACAAAGATACTGGCCCCGTTGGCGCCTACCTGTCGTTCGAGCAAATCGTAGTTCCTGTACAGGATATCGCCATTTGCATCCGAAATGTCGATGTGATTGCTTCCAATTGTTCTGGGTGTGGGACTGTGGTGCAGGCGCAGCGTGACCAACTCACCTTCGGGCGCATCGAGCAGATATTCGACCACCTGTACCTCTGTGCCTGTATCGCCTTCAACTGTACTGTCTAGCTCGATGGCTTGCACGGGTGCAACCAGCCCATTGCCTTCTTCAAAGCTGAGCGTATAGTCGCCGAGAACAGTAATTTCAAGCGCGTATGTTCCCGGCTGTGAAATTTCCGCTGCCCCAATCTTGTTTTCCGCAGAGTTGATGTTCGCTAACCACACGAGGTTGTCTCTGTACGTATAGAAATCGATCATTCCTGCATCGCTCAAGAGGCGCACAGTCACGGTTTGCGGCTCGGTCACCTCAAGCATATAGGTCAGTATGAACAGCCTTTCCGTCGTGCCGTTCACCGTTTCCCCAACTTGAATACTGCCCGCGTCTACTGAGACGGTATCGCCGTTGTCAATTTGCAGACTCGTTTGGTACGTCTCGACCTTCAGGTAGTAAGGAGCGGTGCCGTGTAATTGATACACGGTGCGCTCCGGGGTACTGACAAAATCATAGGCCCTTGTTAGCCACTCGGCTTCAAGCGCGTCGCTGGAAATGATGGTTACGCCATAACCTTCGTAATTGGTGAGGGTAACAAGGTCGCCAGTAACGCCTTCTAACAGCAGAATGCTCTCGATTGTGCCATCGCCGTTAGGGTCGAACGGCGGTGCTGGAACGTTTATTTCTTGGACAGGAGCATCTAACGTCAGGGTGCCGTCGATTTCCGGCTCGAAGTTGTTGAGGTTGTCCATCAAAAACGTGAACGGCAGCGGTGCGGTAGGCGCGTCGGGAGTGTTGGCAAAGATACCAGCCAGATACAAACCCGGTTCAAGGTCATTGAAGGTATATAGGCTGCCACCTGCCTCGCTGATCGTAGGATCAGCGAGGCTGTCGACGGAGCCATCGCCAAACAAAAGCGCTGTCGATAGGTCAGTAGCGGGTTGATAATTGGCGGGCTGCATAAATACCGCCAACGGTGTGCCGCCCTGCGATTGAATTTCGAGCGTGAATGGCGCTTCGCTCTGCACATCCACCAGCCAATAGGCCGGCAGTCCCCCTTCGACAGTGCCCGCGCCCTGTAAGCCGATGCTCATCACTTGGTCGCTGCTAATGGTGCTGTCGGCCAGTGTATCAACGGCAGTGATACTGCCCGTCGGCGTTGGGCCTGCGACGATAAGCGTACCTTCGCAGTCGAAATAGGCGTATTCCAGCGTCCCCACCGGGAATGTGCCTGCTCCGAGCGGACGCACATAAAACGGTAGATTGAGCGTTTCCGCATCCCACAGCAGGGCGAGATTCCACTGAATCACACCCGGTGCGATGATGTCACCGTTGGGCAGGTAGTCGGCTATGAGGTCATAGTGTTCGCTGTCCACGCGATATTGGATGGTCAGGTTTCGCGCAGCCAGCAGTCCGGCGAATTGATTGGTGGCTTCAACGAAGGTATCGCTCAGTGCGTCCACATCCTGAGTGATGAACGCCTCGTCGGGCGAGGTGGCGATGCCGTTCATCAGCGCCGAATCCACTGCGCCGAGTCCAATCGAGATGATGCGGGTGCCTTCCAATTTGAGGCTGTTGGCAACTTGCAGCGCAGCGTTCGGATTGCTGATGCCGTCAGAGAACAGCACCACAATCGGGATGCTGCCGGGTCGTTTATCGCGCAAAACGCGCTGGGCCATTGCCAAGCCGCTGTCGATAGCCGTGCCGCCGCCCGCCTCCAACGGCACAATCGCCCGACGCACGCCCTCGAAATCTTGCCCCAGTGGAACTTCAATGGCCGCGAAACTGTTGAACGTGACCAGCGCGATCTGGTCGAGCGTCGGGTCAAGCTGATCGAAGAACTGCTGCACGGCACCTTTGGCGCTGGCCAGCGGTGCGCCTTCCATACTGCCCGATGTGTCCAGCACCAAGACCACATCCTGCGTTTGCGGCGCGGTTTGCACGGGGCAGTCCGGCGCGGCAATGTCGAGGCTGACGTTCACCGCAGCCGCTCGTCCCGCTAGTACCTCGTTGGTCGGCGGCTCAAACAGCGGCGCGTCAATTGGTAGGGGAGTCGGGTTCGGCTCATACGGCTCATCGTTGACGACTGTATCCAGCAGAGGCGGCGCGTTGTGCAGGTCTTGAATTGCTTGCGGTGTGGTCGGCGGCCCGCTTGCCGCCAAGCCAGTGAGCGGCACTGTCGTCAAGAAACCGGGATACACTGTCACCGTTTGCCCGAACGATGTTACATCGACTGCGCCTTCGAGGCCGTTGATCGTCAAATTGCCATCGCGCACCCCGTTGAGAAAAGCCGAACTGGCGAAGTCGAGACGTACCGCGTTGACGGTGAGACTGCCGCGAGTGCCCGCCGGAGCGCTGACCATCAGACCGTTGGGCGCTTCGGCACAGGTTTCGGCGCTGCCATTTTCCAGCGTGAAGGCTTGCAACTGTGGAGCGGCGGCGAGTGCATCACTATCGAGGATGCTCAATAGATCGGCGCTGCACGAAGGCTCAACCTCCTCAAGTGGAAGCCAGCCTGCATCATACGCGACATCTCCTTCTAAGTAGAGCCATTGGTTGTCTGCAGAACGTCCTAGAGTCGAAAAGGTTGAACTAGGGCTGTAATTCGTTGGGCTGCTAAAATTGGGCTGCGTGTACAGTGAAGTCGACAGCTCATCACCAATGATTTCCGCCGGACAGGTGCGATTGTCGCCGTCTATCTCGCCGGCGTTGTTGAGTTCGGTATCACCGAACAGCACCAGCGTCATGCTGGTTTCTTCGGGAAAGGCCGTCAGCAGGCGCAAAACGGCGATGCCCCAATCGCCGGATGCGTCCTCGAACGGCTCGGTGATGAGGCTTTGTAGGTCGGGCAGCGAGACTAAATCGCCACTGTCGGAAAACGTAGCGGGAGTAATGCCTTCTTGGAAAGCGACGGAGACTTGAGTGTTGCCATAGCAGGCTTCGTTGCGTCCGGTTTCGCTGCAACCCGCGCCCACGATTTGCAGAGCTTCGGCAACCAGCGGTGAACATACATTATCTTGCGCCGCCGCATATCCGGCGGAAATGAGCATAAGCAGCAGTAAAGTAGCGAGAAGGGCGCTTGGCCGTGAAGTAATCGTCCGCATGATGTCCCCTCGTGGTGGTGTTTTAAGTTGTGAGATAGTCTAATCTGTCAGATTATCTTACACCTTAAATGTAAAACCTCCAATATTATGGTGTTAAGATTACCTGAAAGCACTTAAGGAGGATGGACGGAATCGTGACGAAACGTCCATCCTTACAACGAGGGGTGGCAGGACAAGAGAGTGGTTAGCATGTCCTAGCATTGTGAAGCTTGTCGAGTACGCGAGACTCGCTCTCGCAAGCGTGCCTTCCCCAGATGGGTAACGAGCATAAGTTTTAGAGGCTTGGAAGCGCCGTGCAATCTCCCTCTGTGGCGACTACGTCCGAGCGTACCCAACTGCCATCCGCAAGTTGATACCACGTACCGTCAGCGGCAACAGTTTGTCCGGTAACGGTTTGCGCTTCGGTCAGCTTGCCGGGTGACTCGAAGGTGGTGGCAGGGCCACTGCGGCGGTTGGTGCCTGCGTTGGCTAAGACGACGCATTCACTGGCGCTGGTGGTTGTTATGGTAGTCGTTTCGCCCGTGTCGGTGTCGGTTTCTTCTGCGGCGGGCGGCGTTGATAACGGGCTTTCGACCAGTACAATATTACCTTCGGGCGTCAGCGTGACCTGCGGAACGCGGTCACAATTGCCCGTTGAATCGTATACCACGCCGCGATTAATCCACACTCCCGAATACAGCAGATACCAGTTGCCGGAGCGGGCTATCACGTCCGTGTCGTAGTTGAACTCGGATACGCCCGTGCTTGGGTACTGTTCGCCGGGGCCCGAACGCAGGTTGACGCCCTCGTTATACAGAACGGTGCAGGTGGTTTTGTCGTTAGGGAAGAGGATTTCCGTCACCGTTCCATCGAACGAGTTGACAGGCAGGCTGGCGAAATCGGCGGCGCTGTCCGTCGCTGTGATGCTGCTGGCGGGCAACCAACCGAGCAAGCGTGAACCCGTCAGCACCATAATCCAACTGCCATCCTCGTTACGGCTGACCGCATCGACTCTATCGCCCGCGCTAACCGTCGCAAAATTGCCGCCGTTAGCGTTGGCCCGGCGGCTCAGGCTGATATTGCTGGCAGTCTGCGCGCGAATGGTCGCACTGAGATCAACCACCGTCAGCATGATAACGTTACGATCAACCGAACTGTTAAAGCTCCCGTTCAAGTAGAAGGGCCCTTCTCCACGCACGGGTATGATGTAGGCCACTTGTTCCTCAGCGATATTCATGGC
>JACMMD010000831.1 GCA_014379235.1 Anaerolineae bacterium | reverse complement strand
TAATGATCTGTTCGGGCCATACGAATCGCCACTGCTGGCGGATGTGCCGGATGAATTTGAACTCGATGCCGAACATCGCGTCACCCCAGTGGATTACGGCGACGTGTGCTTGAACTACGACGTGAGGTATTTCGAGGAGAACGCGCTGCCGCTGCCGGAAAGCCTCAGCGACCTGACGCAGCCAGAGTATGCGGGGCTGTTAGTCGTCGAAAATCCGGCCAGTTCATCACCGGGATTAGCGTTCTTGCTGGCGACGGTTGCCGGGTTCGGGACACCGGAGAATGACACCGATGACGATGGCTATACCTATCTCGATTATTGGACTGAACTCAGAGCCAATGATGTGCTGGCTGTCGATGACTGGACGACGGCCTATTACAGCGAATTCAGCGGCAGCACAGGCAGCGAAGGCACGCGCCCGATAGCCCTGAGCTATGCCAGCAGCCCGCCCGTCGAAGTGTTCTTCATGGAAACGCCGCCGGATGCCGCGCCAACCGGAGCGATTGTCGCGGATGGGATGTGCTTCCGGCAAATCGAGTTCGTCGGCATTCTCGAAGGTACGGACAATCTCGAAGCCGCGCAGCAGTTTGTGGACTTTATGTTGAGTGTGGAGTTTCAAGGGGACATGCCGCTGCAAATGTTTGTGTTCCCAGTGAACGAGAACGCCGAACTGCCAGAGGTTTTCACGGAGTACGCGCAAGTTGCCGAAAATCCGGCGGCTCTCGATCCGGCGGAAATCGACGCGCATCGTGAGGAATGGATTCAGGCGTGGACAGAAACCGTCCTGCGTTAACGGCGGGGAGGAAGGCGCTGCGGTATGGGCTGCTGCTCGTACCGCTCGTTTTTCTTGCTCTGTTTTACTTTTACCCGCTGCTGTCGATTCTGGGTGTGAGCTTCACCGTAGACGGTGGGCTTGATTTCAGCAGTTTCATTGATGTGGCTTCATCGGCGTACTACCGCGAGACACTTTGGTTTACGCTGTGGCAGGCGGCGCTGTCCACATTGCTGACGTTGGCGCTGGCGCTGCCGGGAGCATATGTATTTGCGCGCTTTCGCTTTCCCGGAAAATCAACGCTGATGTCATTGTCGACGCTGCCATTTGTGCTGCCGACGGTGGTGGTCGCGGCGGCGTTCGGGGCGCTGGTGGGGCCGCGAGGCTTACTCAACGGCGCTTTGATGAGCGGCTTCGGGTTGTCATCGCCGCCGATTGAACTCGAACGGACGCTGACGCTGATCTTGATCGCGCATGTCTTTTACAACTATGCGGTAGCCCTGCGGATGATCGCGGGCTATTGGGCCAACCAGAACCCGCGCATGGAAGAAGCGGCGCGGGTGCTTGGCGCGCACGGTTGGCGGCTGTGGTGGGATGTGCGGTTGCCGATTCTACGACCAGCGATCACGGCGGCGGCGGTGCTGGTGTTCATTTTCACGTTCACCAGCTTCGGTGTGGTGCTGATTCTTGGCGGGCTGCGCTACGCGACGCTTGAGGTCGAGATTTTCCGGCAGACGATCAATGTGTTCGACCTGCCGACGGCGGCGGCCTTATCCATCGTGCAGATCGGCGTGATGCTGGTGATGATGCTGACTTATACCCGCTTGCAGCGGCGCATCATCGGTGATTATCAGCGCGAAACACAGGTAGCACGGATGCCGCGCAGTCGCCGCGAATGGGCGTTCGTGCTGGCGAATGTGCTGGTGATGGTGGGGCTTTTGTTCGCTCCCTTGCTGGCGTTGATCGTAAGGGCATTCACGGCAGGCGGCGAAGGCTTCACGCTGCGATACTTCCAGCAGTTGGGCGAGAATACACGCAACTCGATCTTGTTCGTGCCGCCACTAGAAGCCGTTGGCAATTCGCTGACTTTCGCGCTGACGACGACGTTTCTCGCTGTTGGGCTTGGTTTGATTGCGGCCTATCTACTGGCACGATCAGGACGCGGTTCGAATGCTCGAATGGGGAATATCCTTGATGCGCTGTTCATGCTGCCGTTAGCGACGAGCGCTGTGACACTCGGCTTCGGCTTCATCATCGCGCCGCTGTTTGCTGTAAGCGGATTCCGGGCCTCGCCAATCCTGCTTCCGCTGGCGCATACGCTGGTGGCGATGCCATTTGTGGTGCGCTCGGTGCTGCCTGCGCTGCGAAGTATCGCGCCGAGTATTCAAGAAGCGGCGCGAGTATTGGGTGCGACACCGTTGACGGTCTGGCGCTTGATCGACCTGCCGCTCATTAGTCGTGGCTTAGTTGTGGGAGCGACGTTCGCGTTTACGGTGAGCATGGGCGAGTTTGGCGCATCGCTGTTCATTGCAAGACCGGATACGCCGACGATGCCTGTAGCGATTTATCGCCTGCTGAGTCAGCCGGGAGGGTCGAACTATGGGCAAGCGCTGGCCATGAGCGTGTTGTTGATGGCGGTGTGCGGCATCAGTTTTGTGTTGATCGAGCGCTTGCGCGTTCCCGGCATGGGAGAGTTTTGATGCTGCAAGTGCGCGATGTCAGCGTTCGCTTTGGCACGCTTCAAGTGCTGCGTGGGATTGATCTCGATGTAGCGCAGGGCGAAATACTGTGTTTACTCGGCCCGAGTGGCTGTGGAAAAACGACTCTGCTGCGGGTGATCGCGGGTTTGGAACAGGTTGAGCGCGGCGATGTGCTTTTCGGCGGACAATCGATTGTCGATGTGCCAGTTCATCAACGCGACTTCGGGCTAATGTTTCAGGACTTCGCCTTGTTCCCACATATGGATGTGGCGGGCAATGTGGCGTTTGGGCTAAAGATGCGCGGTGTTGCTCGAACAGAACAGCGCCAGCGCATTGACGAAGCGCTGAAACTCGTTGGCCTGAGCGGCTTTGAACGTCGAGACGTGACGCAGCTTTCCGGCGGCGAACGTCAGCGGGTGGCGTTAGCGCGCAGCCTCGCGCCGAATCCGCGTTTATTGATGCTGGATGAACCGCTCGGTTCGCTGGATGCAGCTTTGAAAGCGCGGCTGGTCATCGAACTGCGCGAGATTATCAAGCGCGTGGGGCTGACGGCGATCTACGTCACGCACGATCAAGAGGAAGCCTACGCGATTGCTGACCGTGTGGCGGTGATGAACAGGGGCTTAATTGAGCAAATCGACACGCCGCCTGTACTGTATCGCCATCCAAAGACGACTTTTGTAGCGACATTTTTGGGTCTCAATAATGTGCTTCCGGTGCTGTCGCAAACGGGTAATCGCGCCTTCACAGCAGTGAGCGAGTTCAATGTGAACGGTCAGCCGAAAGCGGTGCTGCTGCATCCTGACGGCATCACGCTCGCCGGGAAGGATGTGTCGAATACGATCAAAGGACGCGTGGTGGAATGTATATTTGCAGGCGATGTGTATCGCTTGAAAGTGCTGCACGAGTCGGGAGCGGAACTGAGCTTTAAGCTGTCAGCGCGTGAAAGCTCGCTGAATGTTGGTGACGAGGTGCAGTTACAGATCGCGCCGGAATGGGTGATTGAGCTTGAAGGCTGAGACTGGATAAGAATCAAAAGCGCCCGATTTGGGCGCTTTTGTTTTGAGCGTTATCGGGCTAGATGTCAAGGTTGCGGACGCTCTTGGCGTGAGTCTGGATGAAACGTCGGCGCGGTGGCACAGCGCTGCCCATGAGCATATCGAACACGTGATCCGCTTCGACGGCATCCTCGATGGTCACTTGCAGCAGAGTACGGTTGGCCGGGTTCATCGTGGTGTCCCACAATTGGTCGGGGTTCATTTCACCAAGACCCTTATAGCGCGACACATCGACGCGGTCAGCATTTTTATACTTCTTGAGTGCGCGTGTCAGAATGTCGGCTTCCGGCATACCCGGCTGCGAGTAGATATATTCGATGTTCTTGCCGTTCTTCAAGCGGTAGATGGGCGGCTGCGCGATGTAGAGATGCCCTTCCTGAATGAGCGCTTGCATGTGACGGAAGAAGAACGTCAGCAGCAGGGTGCGAATGTGGCTGCCGTCTACGTCGGCGTCGGTCATGATGATGACGCGGCCATAGCGCAGGCTTGCCGTCGTGAAGTCTTCCGCGATGCCTGTTCCGAGCGCCGAGATGAGCGCCTTGATCTCGTTGTTATCGAGAATTTTGTGCAGACGCGCACGTTCGGTGTTCAGGATTTTACCGCGCAAAGGCAGGATGGCTTGGAAGTGGCGGTCACGGCCTTGCTTTGCGCTTCCGCCTGCTGAGTCACCTTCGACGATGTAAATTTCGGCATCCATGCCGCGCTGAGAGCAGTCGGCCAGCTTACCAGGAAGCGTACTGCTTTCGAGCAGGCTGGGGCCGCTGCGAACGAGATCGCGGGCTTTGCGGGCGGCCTCACGGGCGCGCTGACTGGTCATGCACTTATCGACAATACGGCGAGCTTCACGCGGGTTGACTTCGAGGAATTCGTAGAACGCCTCAGAAATCACCTGCGATACCGCGCCCTGTGCATCCGGGTTCAAGAGCTTGACTTTCGTTTGGCTCTCGAACTGT
>JACMMD010000830.1 GCA_014379235.1 Anaerolineae bacterium | reverse complement strand
GTGGCGATGGGTGCATCAGCGCTGTTCATCGACTACATGCACGAGCTTCGCGGCTACACCTATTACGCCATGCTGACACCGTTATTCGTGTGGGCATACTGGCGCGCATTGACCGCAAAGCGTCCACGTCGGCTTGAACAGGCCGCGCTGGTTATCGGAACGGCGGGGCTGCTATATCTGCACTATTTCGCCGCGCTGACGCTGATCGTTATCGGGCTGTACCATGTGTTGTTTGCGCCAAAGAATCGGCGCTGGTGGCAAGTGTCGATTCTGCTGGCGATTGGTGGAGCGCTGTTTTTGCCGTGGGCGGGCGTGGTGCTGGCTGATGTGGGCGATGCGGTAGGCGATGAAAACCGTCAGGCGATGGCGCTGACAACGTGGGAAGCGCTGCGCGAACTGGCCTACACCTTCAGCAATGGCAGCATCGCGTTCGCGGGATTGATCGGCGTGTTCGCGCTCGGCGGATTACGGACGCGGGCCGGGCGCTTCGTGTGGTTGTGGGTGATAGGTGCGCTGGCGTTGGCGCTGCTGGTTAATGGACTGCTGCAAGCGCTGATTCATGTGCGCTACTTACTCGGTTTGTGGCCACCACTGGCGCTGTTGTTCGGTATCGGCGTGGCGCAGTTAGGAAATACTTTTAACCGCCAAGACACAGAGGACACCAAGAAAAATCTTTTAAAGCCTTTCTTGGCGACTTGGCGGTTCAACATCCCCTTCTTGATTCTCGCCATCTGGGCAGTGATGGGCATCGGACACAGCTTCGACCCCTCTTTTGTCAACGACCTGCACGGAGCGCGCCGTCGCATCCCGTGGCCGGAGTTGTCGCAGGTGTTGGACACCGTTTCCAGCGAAGGCCATGCTGACGATGTGGTGGTTTTTCACGTCGAAGCGCCGGGACAGGAATGGCTGACTGAGCGCAGCCTCGCCTACTATATGCACGATCTCTCGCAGCGCCACACGCAAACCGAAGCGATAGCCGGTCAGGGCGATGATTACGTGCGCGGGGCGCAGGCGTTCATTCAAGACGCGCCGTTCGTGTGGCTGGCCATCATGCCCGACGCGCCCACAACCTACCACGTCGCTGAGTTCGAGCGGGCACTGTCGCAGAGCAGTTATGCCAACTGCGGCACGGTGTTTACCACAGATCGGATGCGGCTTGAACTCTACGCCCATCCACCGGGAAGCGATGCCTATGCGGGCAGCTTTGACGGCATTCGCATGGCGAACTTGCAGCAGCTTCGCATCGAAAACGGCAGGCTGAATGTGCTTCTCGGCTGGAACGTGAGCCGGAACGCGCCGCTAGATACCTATTCAGTGGGGCTGCATGTGTTGAACGCTGACGGCACACTCGCCGCGCAAGCCGATTATCCTGTACCAAGGTCGGGCTACTCGTGTGTTCCGAGTGTAGTGTCGCTGGCGGGTTTGCCAGCGGGCGAATACCGCGTGAGCGCGCTGGTCTACGAGTGGCGCACAGGCGAACGCCTTTCCAATGCCGAAAGCGGCGATGATGCGGTCACGCTCGGCGGCTTCGAAATCGCACCATGAAAACCGAAGAAAAAAACTTATCACAAAGGTACAAGGAAACAAAGGAACAAGGAAAAACCTTTTCTTTTCTTTGTACCCTTGAACCTTTGTACCTTTGCGGTGTGCTTTTAATCTTGCTATTGGCGCTTGGATTGCAAGCGGAGCGCTTCCGCGAACGCCCTTTCCGGCAGGACGAAGCGTGGAGCGTGGATGCCGCCGCGACGTATGACCTCGCGGGCGTGGTCATGTGGGTCAGCAATGATATTCACACGCCGCTTTACAGTATGCTGCTGCATGGTTGGGTTGGGCTGGTTGGAACGTCAGAGATGGCAGCGCGTTGGCTGTCGTTCTTACTGAGTGCGCTCACCATCGCGCTGGTATATCGCAGCGGGCGTGATTTATTCAGCACACGCGCAGGCATTTATGCAGCGCTGCTGCTAGTCGCCTCAGATTTTTTCATGTTTTTCGGCGGCGAGACTCGTCCGTATCCCCTATTGGCGACACTGGCGGCGCTGCTGCTGTGGCTGTATGTGCGCTGGTTGAAAACTATCGCTTTTCAGAACCGCTCCCTAGCTCTCCCCGCAAGCGGAGAGGGAATAAGAAGGAGCGGTTTATTACTCGCCTTCACGCTTATAGGCGCGGCGCTGATTTATACGCACATTTACGGCGCGTATCTGATCGCGGCGCTGGCGCTGTACACAGTGGTTTTTATCCCTGACCGCCGTAGTATATTAACCATCGCGCTGGCCTGCGTGGGCATGGGCGTGTTGTTCATCCCTTGGCTGCCCGCCCTGCTGCGTCAACTGCGCGATATTTACCCCGTTGGCCGCGATTCGATCTGGGGGCAAACGCGCTACGACTTCGCCTATGTCTATGATGAAGTGATGACGCTGGAACTGGTCAGCGCGGGACTGCTGGCGTTGAGCGTGATAGCGGCGTTATTCTGGCCAAGACGGGCGACTGGCCAGTCGCCCCTACAACATTTTCGATTTAGGCAGTGGCGCGTGGGATTGGTGGCCTTCGCGCTGATTATTCCCGTGATAATCGCTTACGTGGTGGCAGGAACAGAACGTCCTATCACCGGACGCAACTTCTTCATCATCATGCCCGCGCTGGCATTGGCGCTGGCTTATGGCCTATCGCGCCTACCAAAGTGGATTGGTCATGCGGCGATTGTCGCTTACACCGTCGCTGGAATCTCAGTTTATGCACCGTTGGCCATCACCGAAAATTATCCGGCCATCACCGCCGATATGCACGCTAACCTCAGTCCCGGCGAACCGCTGCTGATCGACATGGGGCCGGACATCTGGCACTACATTCCGTTCGCTTTTTACTTTCAGCAAGCAGGCATCCTCAACGACGATATGATCGCTATGTCCGAGCATTGGCCGCTCGAACTGGCGCGCTTGCAAGTCCATCCCCTGCCGACATTAGATACGCATGATCTCGTAGTCGAAGCACAGAACATCATAGACGGCCAAGCGCGTTTTACAGTAGTCGGCTGGTATACGCACCCGTTCCGCGACAACCTCTTGAGCGCGCTTCGGGCGAATTACGCCGAGGTTCGCCGTGAGGAATATGGGTCGATTATCGTGTCGGAGTATGCCCAAGCGCCCCAAAGCGAACCGCGAATCGTGTTTGGCGATATGTTCGCGCTGACTGCTTGGGAGATTCCGCCGCAAGCAGCGGCTTGTCAGCCATTTAGCGTGACAACGTGGTGGAAGACTGTTGATCCGCCCGACAACAATTACAGTCTCGGACTTTATCTGGTGGATGATGACGGAGTCGTGGTCGCACAGTCGGATGGTGCGCCGGCCAATTCGCTGACTTTACAGTGGACACCAATGCTGCCTTATGCCGATGTTCGCGTGCTGCAAGCGCCCTGCGAATCAGGGGACTACACGCTGCGGGCCGCCGTGTACGATCCGGCAACCGTCACCAACCTATCCGCCGCCGATGCCGAAGGTGAATCGCTCGATAATCCAGCGACGTTAGGCTATATAGCCGTCCAACCTTGAACTGACCTTGACACCTACTTGGGGAAGAATTAACCTCAAGCGCTCACAAAATTTGAACGATCCTTTGGTAGAAGCGCCAATCCGTGAATCTCTCGTCAAAGCGGAACTTGATATTGTGGACGCTGATCGCGGTCACGGTAGCTATCGTCGTCACCAGCACCATACGCCGCGTCGCTGAACTCTCGCCGGGATTCAGCGACCCCTACTATTTTAT
>JACMMD010000829.1 GCA_014379235.1 Anaerolineae bacterium | reverse complement strand
TCGGCAGATAGCCGAGCCGATGCCGCCGCTTCCGCCCGTGACGACCACGACACGCCTGTTCAGGTCGTTCATGAAACGCGCTCCAAGCGTGCCGACGTTCGGCGCACAAGCTCACCGGGAATCAGTTCCAACACGGGCGCTTTATCGGGTTCTTCGATACGTTCGAACAGCAGTTGCAGCGTTTTTTCGATCATGCGCTCGACGGGTTGGCGAATGGTCGTCAGAGAATATACGGGCCACGCCGCAGATGGGATGTCGTCAAAACCGAATATCGTCAATTCATTGGGAATAGAGATGCCAAGTTCGCTGCGGGCCGCATCCATCGCGCCCATCGCCATGATGTCGTTGCCACAAAAAAGAGCATCCAGTGACGGATTCTCGCGCAGGAGTTGGAGCGCGAGTTCATAACCGGACTCGTAGCTGTATACGCCCTGTGCCCGAACGACGTCACTCACGCCGCGTTCGCGCAGGCGATCCATGAAGCCCTTCTCGCGGTCAATGTTAGTCGAGGTATTGGCGTTGCCCGCGATATAGGCTAAATGGCGATGCCCCGCATCGAGCATCAGATTGGCGATCATGCGCCCGCCTTCGACGTTATCGCAGCACACCGCGCTCACGTTCGCGCCGAAAATGTAGCGGTTGAAGAGCACGACGGGCGTTCCCTGACGGGCACATTCGTCGGCCATTTCTGATGACATGGTGGCCGACGTGATGATTAAGCCATCGACGCGATATTGAAGCGCCAACGGCAGCACATCGTCAACATCTTGATCGGGCGCAGGGCTGAACAACAGCGCTTGCCAGCCGCTTTGCTGCAACTGCGCGATGAATCGCTCCAACACGTAGGGGTAAAACGGGTTGGTGATATTAGCCATCACCAAGCCGATGATGTTGGTGCGGTTGGTAATCAGGCTGCGGGCAATCGCGTTTGGCGCGTAGCCCAATGTTTCAGCCGCCGCGAGAACCTTATCGCGGGTGGCTGGTGCAATATTACTTTCGGGGCTGAACGTGCGCGAAACGGTGGATTGTGATACCCCCGCCAAGCGTGCTACGTCCACTGATGTCACCCGTTTCATCGGCTGTCCTTCTAGCGTGGCTCGGCTTGTGTTGAATAGCGTTTGACGCGCAAATCACACTGCGCTTTGTGTCCCATGAAGCCTTCCAGATCGCATAAGCGCGACCCATATTCACCGATGATGACGCTGGCCTCAGCCGTGACCTTCTGGTAGGTCACCGTTTTGATGAACTTGCCGACCCACAAGCCACCCGTGTAGCGCGCCGCGCCTTTGGTGGGCAGGGTGTGGTTTGTGCCGATGACTTTATCGCCGTAAGCGACATTTGTTTCAGGGCCCAAAAATAATGCGCCGTAGTTGGTCATGTTATGTAGAAAATAGTCGGGGTTTTCGGTTAGCACTTCGACATGCTCGGAAGCGAGACGATCCGCTTGGCTCACCAATTCGTCAACGCTGTCAACAAGGATGATCTCGCCGTAATCGCGCCATGAAACAGAGGCGATGTCGGCGGTTGGCAGCACTTGAAGCTGACGTTCGATCTCGCTGAGGGTTTCATCGGCGAGGGTACGGCTGGTCGTCAGCAAAATCGCGGGCGATGTCGGGCCATGTTCGGCTTGTCCGAGTAGATCAGTCGCTACCATTTCCGCGTCGGCGGTCTGGTCAGCAATCACGAGAATCTCCGTCGGGCCGGCCAGCAGGTCGATGCCCACTTTGCCGAACAACTGGCGTTTGGCCTCAGCGACATAAGCGTTGCCCGGCCCGACCAGCATATCGACAGGCGGCATAAAATCCGTGCCGAGCGCCATCGCCGCGACTGCCTGAATGCCGCCGAGAATGTAAAGTTCGTCCGCGCCGCCGAGCGCCATCGCTGCGATAGTGGCTGCAGGCGCTTGGCCGTGAATAGGCGGGGTGCAGCCGATCACGCGCTGGACACCGGCAACTTTGGCCGTGAGGATGCTCATGTGTGCCGATGCTACCATCGGATAACGCCCGCCGGGAACGTAGCAGCCGACGCTGTTCACGGGAATATTTTTGTGTCCGAGCGTCACACCGGGAATAGTTTCAATCTCAACGTCGTGCATGGAGCCGCGCTGCGCTTGCGCGAACTTGCGAACCTGCGCCTGTGCGAATTGAATATCCTCAATCGTCTGTTCGGGTAAGCTGGCGATGATCGCGTTGATCTCGTCCGTCGACAGCCTAAACGAAGTCGGCGTCCAGTTATCGAACTTGGCTGAAAGCTCGCGCACGGCTTGACCACCACGCAGGCGAACGTCCTCTAAGATGCCCTCGACGGTTTGCTTGACCTTCAAATCAGCGGCCCGTGCATCGCTCTCGCTGATGCCCCGCTTCAAATATTGCGCCACTCGCTCGTCTCCTTTTGCAACCAGCCGCGCATCGCTGCGCTGACGGCCTGCGGCTGTTCCAAAGTGCTTAAATGACCGCAATCTTCGATAATGACCAGCGCAGCATCTGGAACGAGCGCTGCCGTTTCTTCATGCCATTCGACGCTGCACAACGCATCCTGTCGCCCTGTCAACACCAGCGTTGGGCAGTTCACACTCCGTAACGTCTCGCTGCTGTCGGGACGGTTCATGGTGGCCGTCGCCTGCCGGATAAAGGCCTCGCAGCCAACTGACTGGGCCATCGCTCTGATCGTTGGTGCCAGGTCATGGCGATTGCGCGTCAGCACGGGCAGCAGATGGTCATCGGTGATTTCGTCAAAATGCCCTGTTTT
>JACMMD010000828.1 GCA_014379235.1 Anaerolineae bacterium | reverse complement strand
GTAATCGCTGGATTGGCCATCCCCAAATCGTCACCTGATCCCGAAGCTGCGATGGACGTAATCGACTATTTGACGACGCCGGAAGTTCAGGAACAGATATTGAGCCGTTTGGCCTTTTTTCCGGTGGTGAGCGATGTCGATACGTCGAATCTGCCCGCCGGAATCGCGCTTGAGGCGGCGGCTGTCGAGGCGCAGGCCAATGCGCCGGATGCGCTGCCCGCACTGCTGCCCGTCGGTTTGGGCGAACGCGGCGGCGAGATCAACGAAATCTACCGCAGCGCTTTTATGCGAACGGTGATCGAGGGCGAAGATATTGCGACGGTGTTGGGCCAAGAGGCGACACGCTTGCAGCAGTTGTTGAATGAAACGGGCGCGGCCTGTTGGCCCCCCGATGAACCGAGCGAAGGTGTTTGTCAGGTGGGGTAGCGTTGTAGGGGCAGGGCGAGGCATGCCTCGCCCCTACATGAACTGATCTATTCTGCTGCGCTGGTGTCGTCCGGCATGGTTTGATGGACGACACGCCCCGTGCTGATGAGCGAAACGCCGTGCGTCCCCTGTGTGCTAATCATGATGGCTTCGATGACAGGCTCATACACAGGCTGTTCCGCGCCCCACTCGACGAGGAAGTTCGACCCCCACCCGCCGCTGTTATCGCCGCTTTCGACCACAAAACCCGTCGTTGCCAACGGCGAAATCTCAACCGGATCGCTGATGTAATCGCGCACCAGATTGCCATCGGTGTCGAAATACTGAACCGACTGGATGATGATGGGGGCATCGGTGTCGCTGTTGTGAATGGCTAACGTGACCGCAAGCTGCATCGCTTGTAGACCATCGCCATTGTAGATTTCGCCGTATGCTGGCACGTAGACGATTTGCCCCATGACGATTTGCAGGTCGCTTTCATCGACAGGCTGTAAAGCCTGCGTGGGGGCAGGGGTGGACGCAGTTTCTTGTGATGCACACGCGGCTGTGACCACGCTTACAAGCGAGACGGCGGCGATCAGGATAGCACGTTGGATAGTCATTTTTGCAGGTTACTCCGGTTGTTCGGTTATGTCGAGCGCTGCTGAATTCGGGTTATCGGTGATGGTACACAGCGGTTCGACGCGGTACTGTTCGCGCTCGGCACAGGTGAGTTCGGGCACGTAGCGATTCTCATACGTCCACGCGATCAAGCCGCCGAGCGTTTCCGTTCGCCACAAGCGCATTGTGCCATCGGCAGAGCCGGATAACGCAGTTCTGCCGCCGCCGCGTGATGCAAACGCCACGCTCCACACGGTATCGGTGTGACCATCGTAGCGCCGCAGGACTTCGCCGCTTTCGATCTCCCACAGCCGCAGCGTATTATCGCCCGAACCGGAAAGCACGGTACGCCCGTCGGGATTGAAGGCGACGGAATAGACCGCGCTTTCGTGGCCCTCAAAGCGGCGAATCTCGCCCCCTGTTTCGACGTTCCACAGGCGCATACTGCCATCGCGTGAACCGGAGAGGACAGTGCGCCCCTCGGGACTAAATGCCACGCT
>JACMMD010000827.1 GCA_014379235.1 Anaerolineae bacterium | reverse complement strand
CTCGGCAACCTCACCGAGATCAGCTTGGATAGCAAGGGCACGGCGTCCCATACCCTTAATTTCTTCGACGGTTTCTTGCGCGCCTTTGGCACTGTGCGAGTAGCTCATTACGACATCGGCCCCTTGTCGGGCGGCTTCCATGGCGATGCCTTGTCCTATGCCAGTGCCAGCCCCAGTGACAAGGATTAGTTTACCTTCCAGACTGTAAGGGTTATTCACGCTTGCGTTTCCTTTTTTGGGTGTCATTACTTCGCTGACTCTGACGGTGGCCCGCTCGACTTACGCACGATGATTTCGATTGGCAGCACAATGTCTTGCGGCTCGGACGTGTCACTGCCCGCCAGCCGCGATAGCAGCAGAGCGGTTGCCTGCTGCCCCATTTCATAAGCGGGCTGCGCCGCGACGGTGAAGAAGGGGTCGATGGTGATCGCTTCCGGCAGATCATCGAAGGCCACCACCGATATATCCTCTGGAACCCGTATGCCCGCCGTTCGCAGCGCCCGCATCACGCCGATGGCGATGAAATTGTTACAGGCGAATATAGCTGTCGGGCGTGGTTGCGACAACAGCGCTTCATGGGCCAGTTCCGAGCCGCTTGGCTGGTCATAGATACCCCAATACACCTGTTGTAGCGCACTGAGTCCGGCTTTGTCTAAAGCCCGTAGATAGCCGGCCACTCTGTCGATAGCCGTTGAGACATGCTGCGGGCCGCTAATCACCGCGATGCGCGTATGCCCCAGTTCCAGCAAATGCCGTGTGAGGGCGTAAGCGCCACCTTCCGAATCGCCGCGCACCACATCGACTTGAGCATCGGTGATGCGCCTATCCAGCACGACGAACGGAATGCGCTGTTTGTGCAGCGTATCGAGTGAGCGCGTCGAAGCCGGAACCAGCAGAAAGCCATCAACCTGTTTCTTGAGCAAGAAGATCAGATATTCCTCCTGCTTGGCGGGCAGGTCATCGGTGTTGCCAATGATGATGTGGTAGCCGTGCTTGTTGGCCGCGTCCTCAACGCCGCGCGCAACTGTCGTCCAAAATGGGTTGGTGATGTTGCTGATGACCAGCGCCAACGTATTTGTCCGCTTGGAACGTAGGCTGGGGCCCAGCGAATTCGGGATGTAATTGAGTTCCGCAATCGCTTCTTCTACGCGCCGCCGTGTATCCGCGCTCACATAGCTGTCATTGTTGATGACCCGCGAAACAGTGATAGGCGATACCCCGGCGCGGCGGGCGACATCGCGTATTGTCGGCATTTTCAACCCATCCTTCGTGCTGCTTACGCTAAAGGCGCTGATTATAAACGGATGCGCGCATCAATGATGCGGAGTATTCGCGGGTTGTCCTAAATCCGCTATAATATGCCGTATGGTACGCATACCATTTTACGCCCTTAGCACTCCGTCAAGCAAATGTATGCGCTTTTCCGCATCTTAAAGTACACAGGGGACAACCGTCTATGAATTACGAACCAACCTACGAATCGGTAAAACAACATCCGTTACCGCAATGGTATGTGGATGGGAAACTCGGCATCTTCGTTCATTGGGGACTTTTCTCAGTTCCGGCATGGGCCCCGCACGGCGACGACATCGACAAGCAGGTGGCTGAAAAAGGCTGGGACGGCATGTTCGCCAACAACCCTTACGCCGAATGGTATCTCAACACCTATCGCGTAGGGGAGACACCCACGCGCCGCTTTCAACGTGAGACCTACGGCGCGGATTTCACGTATGACGACTTTATCCCGATGTTCAATCAAGCCGTCGAAAAGTGGAATCCTGATGAGTGGGCGGCGCTGTTCGAGCAGGTTGGCGCAAGCTACGTCGTGCTGACGACCAAACATCACGACGGATTTTTGCTGTGGCCCAGCGCGCTCACCACTCCGCACAAACCCGGCAGCTATGCGACTCAGCGCGACATTGTAGGCGAACTCACCGACGCGGTTCGCAAACATCATATGTCTATGGGGCTGTATTATTCCGGCGGGCTGGATTGGTCATTCAACGAGACGCCCGTCCGTACCTACATGGACGTGTATTCGACGATTGTGCAAACGCCTGAATTCGTGGACTATTCCGTTGCCCACTGGCGCGAACTGATTGACCGCTACGCGCCGTCGATCATGTGGAACGACATCGGTTATCCGGCGGCGGCTAACCTGCCCGAACTCATCGCCTATTACTACAATGCCGTACCCGAAGGTGTGATTAATGACCGTTGGAGCCAGCGCTTGCCAGAACGTATCCCCGGCCCCGGCGAGATGATTAACCCCCCGCCAGCTACCCATGCGGATTACACCACGCCTGAGTATGCGACCTATAAGCACATCACCGAGAAAAAGTGGGAAGCGACGCGGGGCATCGGGCACTCGTTCGGCTACAACCAGAACGAAGGCGTGGCGGATTATCTCTCGCTTGAGGAGTTGGTACGCAGCTTTGTCGATATTGTCAGCAAGAACGGCAATCTGCTGCTCAACGTGGGGCCGATGGCCGATGGCACGATTCCCGATTTACAGCGCGAACGTTTGTTAGGGCTAGGCGCGTGGCTCAACGTGAACGGCGAAGCGATCTTCGGGACGCGGCCATGGGTCACGGCGGAAGGCAGCAGCAGCGAAGACATCCCTGTGCGCTTCACACAAAAGGACGGTTCGCTATACGCAGCCTTGCTGGACACGCCGCACACGGCTGAGATAACCCTGAACGGCTTGCGCGCTGATGATGCGACAACGGTGCATTTGTTG
>JACMMD010000826.1 GCA_014379235.1 Anaerolineae bacterium | reverse complement strand
TTCCGGCGGCGAGTGCCAGCGTCTCAAGCTCGCCAGCGAACTGCACAAAGAAGGCAGCATCTACGTCATGGACGAGCCGACAACGGGCTTGCATATGTCCGACATCGGGCATCTGTTGGAGATCATGAACAGTCTGGTCGATGGCGGCAATTCGGTGATTGTGATCGAACACAACCTCGACGTGATTAAGAACGCCGACTGGATTATCGATATGGGGCCGGAAGGTGGCAGCAAGGGCGGCGAAGTCATCTTCGTGGGAACGCCGCAGCAGTTGATCGCTTCTGAACATTCACTCACGGGTGAGTATCTGCGCCGAAGCCTGTAGGAATTGAAATGTTTGTAGGGGCAAGGCATGCCTTGCCCCTACCTTCTCCAGTCGGGGATTTTGTTTAGTCCCCGGCCTCTTAAACGCGCCTAATTGAAAGAGGAGCAAGCATATGCCCGACCAGTACATGATTCCCGCACTGCCATGCAGGTCGATCAACGAAACGCTGGAGTTTTACGTCGCGCTCGGTTTCGAGATCACCTATCAGCAGGAGCGACCTAACAACTACGCCGTTGTGAAGCGCGGCGGCATCGAAATGCATTTCTTCTCCATGCGCGATTACGAACCCTCGGCGTCGTACAGCACCTGCCTCGTGGTCGTGCCGGATGTCGAAGCGCTGCGAAAGGCATTCGTCGAAGGAGCGCGCTCGCACTATGGACGGATGCCTGCGGCAGGTATCCCACGCATCACGCCGCTGCGGAACAAGGCCGATGGCGGGAAAGGCTTTAACGTGATCGACCCCGGCGGTAACTGGATACGGATTTTCCAGACTGCCGCCGCAATCACCAGCAGCGACACGCCCGAAAAACCCGCCGTACTTACCAAGCTCTCGCGGGCGATTCATGCGGCGAACCTGCTGGCCGAATCCAAAGGCGATTACGCGGCGGCGGCCAAAATGCTCGATGGAGCGCTGGCGCAAGCGGAGAACGAGCCGCTCATTCATCGCGTTCAGGCGTTGGTGGCACGGGCGGAAGTCGCGGTGACGATGGGCGAACCGCAGATCGCCAGGAACATGCTATCTCAAGTACAGGCATTCGACTTGAGCGCCGAGGATCGCGCAGCGCTCGCAGATGAGTTCCAGCGAATCGCTGATTTGGACGGCGTCGTTTAGGGATTAGGACGGATAGTGTCCTGATCGTAGCTGATAATAAAGTGTAGATAGACATGCAAAGGGAAGGGGCATCGAAATGCAAATGATCCAAGCGCGTGGACTGACCCGACATTTCAAGGTCAAGAAAGAAACGGTTGAGGCAGTGCGCGGTATCGACATTGACGTTCAAGAGGGCGAACTGGTCGCGTTCCTCGGCCCCAACGGCGCAGGCAAATCGACCAGCTTGCGGATGCTGACGACGCTGCTTGCGCCGACATCGGGCAGCGCGACAGTCGCAGGGCGCGACGTGTTGAAAGACCCGGCGGGCGTGCGGCGGCATCTCGGTTACGTCGGGCAGGGTTTTGGCGCGGGGCATGGTCACCGTGTGCGCGATGAAATGGTGACGCAGGGGCGCGCTTATGGCATGAGCCGCAGCGACAGCCAGCAGCGTGCCGATTATCTTTTGAAGGCGCTTGATCTTGAGTCGCTGGCAAAACGGGCGGCGGGTACGCTCTCCGGCGGTCAGCGTCGGCGGCTTGATGTGGCGTTGGGGCTGGTTCATCGTCCCGAAGTGCTGTTCCTCGATGAGCCTTCGACGGGCCTCGACCCGCAGAACCGTGCCAATTTGTGGGAACACATTCTGCGGATGAGGAAGGAACACGGCACGACCATCTTCATGACGACGCATTATCTCGATGAGGCCGATTCGATGGCCGAGCGAGTGCTGGTCATCGATCACGGGCTGGTTATCGCGGACGATACGCCCGCGCACCTGAAAGACAACCTCGCCGGAGATCGTATCACCATCACTATCGCTGACTCGAACTGCGCGGCTCAGGCAGTCGAGATCGCGGAACGCATCACTACACCGCACGAAGTCAAGATCGACGGGGCAAACGTGAGCCTGCGTGTCAATCGGGGCAGCGCGCTTTTGCCGGAGTTTATATTGGCGCTCAACGTCGCCGGAATCAAAATGCTGACCGCCGAAGTCACGCGGCCTACATTGGACGACGTTTTTCTGGCGCTGACAGGTCGCAGCCTGCGTGAAGAAAACAGCGCCAGCGCGGCGTAAGCAACCGTGTGGGCGCTTCACGAAGCGCCCCTACAAAGCCCGCAATTGTACGGGCGCAGCATGCTGCGCCCCTACCGAACATTCGTTATGATAAGGAGACCAACCCATGATTCGTGATACGGCTGTTGTTGCGACCCGCGAACTGAGCTTGACCCTGCGTGACCCTTTCAGCCTGATCTTCGGGCTTTTGCAACCACTCGTGTTTCTGGCGTTCTACGGGCCGCTGTTGGCTGGTATCCCGTCCGTCGGCGGAACATCCCCTTGGCAGTGGTTCGTGCCGGGAATTCTGGTGATGATCGGGCTGTTCGGCACGTCGATGTCTGGCGGCAACCTGTTGTACGAGATGCAGACGGGTTCTCACGAGCGGATGCTGGTCACACCCTTGAGCCGTTCGGCGCTGCTGGTTGGGCGCGCTTTCAAGGAGATCGTGCCGCTGGTGGTGCAGGCGGTAGTGATCGTCGTGCTGGTTATTCCGGCGGGCTTCCAACTGTATCCGTTGGGCGTGGTCTTGGGGCTATTGATGCTTGGCGTGTTCGGCGTAGGCATGGGCGCGCTGTCTTATGCGCTGGCGATTGCTTCCAAGAACCGCGAGTGGCTGTTCTACGGCGT
>JACMMD010000825.1 GCA_014379235.1 Anaerolineae bacterium | reverse complement strand
GTTCGACGCCGAAGCTCGTAATCGCGGGGCTGCTGTAGTTCTGAATGTCGCCCATGTCAGCCAGCGCGTGAACCCAACCCGTGTTATGGATTTTGGGCTGCATGGGGGAGTCGGGGTCGCAGCTAAAGAAGAAACATGGATCATCGCGTCTTTTGGTAAAACTCGCGGCGCGGGCGATCAACGACGCGGTAGCTTGTGCGTTGGGCGCTTGTGCCTCTGCCGCGCCGAACGTCAGCGCGATAACGCCGCTAGTTTCGACCTCGCGGCGATTGAAGAAGGCGGCGATTTCGTGATATTGATCCCACGTCTGCGGCTCATCGAGCGTGTAACCGTACTCGCTGCGGAAGTCGGCGGCATAAATCGACTGCGGATTCACGAGGTCTTTGCGGTAATTGAGCAGCAGCGCGTCGCCGCTAAACGGCAGCGCGTAGATCACGCCGCCCCATGCCGTGAGCTGCTCGCGGTACACGGGCAGAATATCGTCCCAGTCGATGCGCGCCTTGATGTCGTCAGGGATGGGCACGACGTATCCGGGATTCATGAAATCGCCGGCCCACTGCGGCACGTAGAAAATCACATCGAACTCGTTGCTACCGTTTTCGAAGCTGTTGAGGATACGTTCGTGCAGGCTGTCGAAAGGGATGGACTGCACGTCAACCGTGCCGCCTGTGGCTGCTTCCCATTCGCCGCGAAAGGTTTCAATCGGGCCGTTGATCGCCGCGCCCGTTTGCGTGGCGACGATAATCCTCACGCCCTCGAAGGGCCTGTGCTGCGCGGCTGTTGGACTGAAACTGAGAATACTTGTCAACACGAGGACGAGTGGTAGTTTCATGGGTTTAGCTCATCGGATGAGGATATATCGCTGCCAATAGTAACACGCGGCGCTGCCCATGTGTGCCGCGCTTTCCATTCTGCACAATGCGGCGCATGGCAAATTTCAGAGGAAGTGACCAATGCCCGCGCACCGGACTCCGTTTATAGTCAACGTGGATTCATTGGAGGCAGCATTCGTATTTAAGGACGCTGAGGCGTAAGCGTCGATACGAACGGTTTGAATACCCCAAAACAGCCGTCAAGCCCCGCATTATCGGGGCGGTGATTGAATCGCCAAGATACGGAGAACACCATGCAACTACAAACCGTAACCGGCCCTGTACCGCCAGAAGCATTCGGACTGACCGACGGCCACGCCCACGTATGGATTATGCCCACCAGCGGCATCGAAGCGGAAAGCCGCATCGAACTGCACGACTACAATTTGATTCGCTCCGAACTGCGCGATTTTCACAGCACGGGCGGCGGTGCGCTAGTGGACTGTCAGCCGGGGGGCGCGGGACGCGATGCGCGTAAACTAGCGGAACTTTCGCAGGCAACCGGCCTGTATATCACGGCGACAACAGGCTTCCACCTGCGGAAATATTATGCGCCGGATTATTGGCTGTGGTCGGCCACAGCAGAGGAAGCGGCGGCGCACTTTATCGAAGAACTCAGCGTCGGTGTACGCGAGAGCAGCACGGTACGCGCCACGACGGTCAAGGTTGGTTATACGGGTGTAATTGACGGTCAGGAGCGCGTGTTAATGGAAGCGGCGGCGGAAGCCTCGCGGCAAACTGGCGCGCTGATTTTGTTCCACACTGAAAAGGGCGCGAACGTCGAGGCGCTGCTGCCGTTCTTTGGTGATCGCGGCATTCCGGCGGAACGGCTGTATCTTTGTCACGTTGATAAGCGCCCCGATCTCGAACTGCATTTCGAACTGGCGCGGGCGGGGGTGCTGCTGGGCTATGATACGTTCGTGCGCGAGAAGTACGACCCAGAGAAAAACGCATGGCCGCTGCTGCTCGGCATGGTGCTGAACGGCTTCGGGCAGTCGATAGCGGTTTGTCAGGATATTGCAGAAACATCGCTGTGGCGGCACTACGGCGGCGAACCGGGACTCGTGTATCTGCCGCAGACGATCATCCCACGCTTGCGTAAAGAAGGTGTCGATGAGGTGTCGATTACGCGGCTGACGGGCGGCAACATCTCGCGGCGTTTGGTATGGCAGAGCGCGCAGGCTCAAGCATGACGCAGGCTCTCGCTCCACTTTCCGCGCCGACGTTCTACTTCATCGGCGTGACCACAGCCCAATCTTCGATCATGCGGATTTTCCCACAGTGGATGGACATTCTCGGACTAGACGCGCAAATCGCAGGCTATGATGCGCCACTTCATGCGCCGCCGGAAGTCTACCGTGCTATCGTCGCGCACATTAAAAGCGATCCGTTGGCGCGTGGCGGTCTGGTGACGACGCATAAAATCGACCTGCTGAACGCGGCCCGCGACTTATTTGACGAGCTTGACTCTTACGCGCAGTTATGCGATGAAGTGTCCGCGATTGGCAAACGCGGCGGCGGGTTGTTCGGCGCGGCGGTTGACGTGCTGAGTTCGCGGCTGACGTGGCAAACGTTCGTTCCGGCGGGGCATTGGGCCAGCACAGGCGGCTATGTGCTGTGTTTAGGGGCGGGCGGCGCGGCGGTGGCCATCAGCCTTTGCGCGGCTGCCATGCCTGACGGTGATCGCCCGCAGCGTTTTATCGTCGTAGATGTCAACGAATCGCGCCTCGCACATATCCG
>JACMMD010000824.1 GCA_014379235.1 Anaerolineae bacterium | reverse complement strand
TCCGGCGCAATGTGGACAGCTATCAGCATATCACGCCTGAACTGGTCGGCAATGAGATGCGAATCCTCGTGTCTGACCTGTCGGGTCAGGGCAACATGCTGAGTAAGGCAGAGGAGTTCGGGCTGGACGTAAGCCGCGCAGAGGCGGTCAAGGTGCTGGAAGAGATTAAGCAGCTTGAGGCACAGGGCTATGTTTTCGAGGGCGCGGAAGCCTCAGTAGCCGTTCGCTTGCACCGGGCCAGTCCCGACTATACGCCGCTGTTTACGCTGCTGGATTTCACCGTTCTGGTGGAAGATCGGCAGGGGCGCGGGCAGCTTTCGGAAGCGATGGTCAAGATCGACATTGACGGCGACATCGTGCATACGGCGGCGGAAGGTAACGGGCCGGTGAACGCGCTCGATCTCGCGCTACGGAAGGCGCTCGTCGGGCGTTATCCACAGCTTGCCGACTTCCAACTGGCGGACTATAAAGTGCGTATCTTAGATGGTGGCAGCGGCACGGCGGCTATAACCCGTGTGCTGATCGACACCCAGAACGGGCGCAAGCGCTGGAGCACCGTTGGCGCGGGCACAAATATCATTCGCGCAAGCTGGCTGGCGCTGGTGGACAGCGTTGAGTTTGGTCTGCGCGTCGCGGAAGAAATTGGCGATGGAGAAGCAGGCAGCGCGTTCGGCTTGCGTTCAGTAACCACTGAGATGCCAGCGATCAAGCGATAGGGGACGTTATGGCGAACATCGAGAAGGTCAATCTCGCGCAAAAACTCAGCCTGTTCTCGGAACACTGGAGTCCGAAGATCGTCGGGCGTGTGAACAAATTTGAAGTGAAGGTCGTCAAGCTCAAAGGCGAGTTTGTGTGGCATCATCACGATGAAGAGGATGAATTGTTCTTCGTCGTGAAAGGGCTGCTGCTGATGAAAGTGCGCGACGACGACGGCACAATACGCGATCTATGGGTTGAGGAAGGCGAGTTCGTTATCATTCCGCACATGGTCGAACATATGCCTGTCGCAGAAGAAGAAGTTCACCTTGTCCTGCTCGAACCAGCGGGAACGCTCAACACAGGCAACGTGGAAAACGAACGCACGGTCAAAGATGTGCCGCAAATTTAGGCATACCCAATTTATGAGGTCATAATCATTGTAGGGGCGACGCATGCGTCGCCCCGACGCGCGATATTTTAAGGAGAACGAAGTACATGAAGGCAAGCATCGCAGTTTTACCCGGCGACGGCATCGGGCCGGAAGTTATCAGCAAAGCGGTTGAAGTGCTGTCGAAGGTCGCCGGGAAGTATGGGCATGAATTCAAGTTCACCGAAGCGCCGATGGGCGGCAACGCTATCGACTCGACGGGACAAGCGCTGCCCGACGCAACGCTCAAGCTGTGCGAACAATCGGACGCGATTCTTTTGGGCGCGGTAGGTGGCCCCCAGTGGGACGGGCCAACGGCGACAGTTCGCCCCGAACACGGGCTGCTCAAGCTGCGGAAGCATTTCGACCTGTTCGCTAATTTGCGTCCGGTCAAGGCTTATCCGGCGCTGGCACAGCATACGCCGCTGCGCGCTGACTTGCTCGAAGGTGTCGATATGCTGTTCATCCGCGAACTGACGGGCGGTATTTATTTCGGGCCGCGTGCGGAACAGGGCGACAGCGACAGCGCGTATGATACCGAAGTGTACAGCGTACCCGAAGTGGAGCGCGTGGCGCACGTAGCGTTCCGCGCCGCGCAGGGTCGGGGTAAAAAGTTAGCGTCGATTGACAAGTTCAACATTCTCGCGTCGAGCCGTTTGTGGCGGCGGGCGGTAGTACGTGTTCACGAAGATTATCCAGAAGTCGAGCTTGAGCACATCCTTGTCGATGCGTGTACAATGCACCTGCTGGTTCGTCCGGCCAGCTTCGACGTGATCGTGGCTAGCAATATGTTCGGTGACATCCTGACCGATGAAGCGTCGGTTTTGGCAGGGTCGTTGGGGATGCTGCCATCGGCGTCGCTTGGTTCGGGCGCGTTCGGATTGTACGAGCCGATTCACGGCACTGCGCCGGACATCGCGGGGCAGGGCAAGGCTAACCCAACGGGCACGATTTTGAGCACAGCGATGCTGCTGCGTTACACGCTGGGTCTAGAAAACGAAGCACAAGCAGTTGAGCAGGCTGTTGAGAAGGTGCTGGCGGATGGGGCGCGCACGGCGGACATCGCGCCGCGAGGGGGCAGCTATATCAGCACGGACGAATTCGCCGGAGCAATTCTGGCGCAGATATAGCTGTCAGCTTGTCAGCGCGCCGAGTACGGCGTTTGGCATTCAGCTTAATACAAAACGAGAAAAGCGTAGGCGGCCAACTGGCCGCCTATTCGTTTTTACTAATTGCTAAAAGCTACTGACTTGGCGGAGCGCTGTCGGGGTCACGCAGATCGGTGGCTTCTGGCGAAAGCTCATCGGTTGAAGTACGATGCCCCTTTTTAACTTCGCTAATGGCCAGCGCGGCAACCAAGAATTGCAGCCGTCGCCCACCAATTGTCATCGTATCCCACATAATCGCCCGCAGCGCGCACATCGCCAACGCAGTGTAATACTCTGTCCAGTCGGACGGGTCAGCAAGGCAAGTCTGCGCGATTTCACGTACCGCTGCTACAGAGGCCATGGCGGCGGCGATGCTAACGCTGCCTTCTACAGTTGAAAGATCGGTGTGATCGTTCAGCGCATCGACGTAGCGCAGCACTAAGCGGGCAACATCCCAACTTTCGCCCGCAATCGGCATGACGACTTCGCTCAAAAGGCTAATTTCCAGCATGGCCCAATCGAACAGGGTGTGACCATCTCGCGCCTGGGCG
>JACMMD010000823.1 GCA_014379235.1 Anaerolineae bacterium | reverse complement strand
ATTAACGTCGATCACTCGATGCGTGTGATGCAGGAAGAGACCTTCGGGCCGCTCGTGCCCGTGATGCGCGTTCGGGATGCGGACGAAGCGGTGCAACTGGCCAACGATAACGAGTACGGCCTATCGGGCGCGATTTTCAGCCGTGATCTCAAGCGCGCCGAACAGTTAGCCACGCGCATCGACAGCGGCGACATCGCCGTGAACCGCACTCACGTCGTTTTCGGGACACCGGATGCGCCGATGGGTGGGCAAAAACACAGCGGCGTTGGCCGGCGCGGCGGGCCGGAAGGTCTGCGGCGTTTTGTGTCTACGCAAACGGTGATTACGGATCGCCTGTGGGCCACGCCGCCGGGATTGGCGCTGCTGGACTCGTTCACGCTGAAGGCGCTGTTCACACTGCGAATGCTGCGGCGCTGGCTGCCGTTTTTATAGCCATTTAGCCATTAGTTGTAGGGGCGCTTCGCGAAGCGCCCCTACCCATATCGTCAACACACACCAACCACCCAAATAGCAAAACGCTGCTGACATAATGGTGTCACTCGGCTGCGATACAATGAAACTGTAAATGTGACCAAGCGGATAGCAGGAGACTACAAATGACCGATACAAACACATTACGCGGAATCGCCACCGTCAACTATTACGTGAATGATCTGGAAGGTGCGAAGGATTGGTACATTGAACTGCTCGGCATTGAGCCGTACTTCGTGCGCCCCAAAGAAGGGCCAGCGGCCTATGTCGAGTTTCGCATCGGCGACTACCAGCACGAACTGGGCTTCATTGACAGCAAGTACGCGCCCAAAGGAACAGCATCCGGCCCCGGCGGTGCAGTCGTACTCTGGCACGTTGACGATATTGAAGCCGCGCTCGAAAGGGTCAAGGCGATGGGTGCGAAAGAATACGATCCGCTCACGCCGCGCGAATCAGGCTTCATCACAGCTTCGGTGATCGATCCGTTCGGCAATATTCTCGGCCTCATGTATAACCCGCACTATCTGGAAATTCTAGGCTCGACCCAAAAAGCCTAACCCACGCAGCAAATCACAAGGGCGCAGGCGATAGTGCCTGCGCTATACTGGCTAGCAAGCTCGTCCAAACCGGAAGTCCGGCGCAAGGGCGTTCGCTTGTTTCGCAAATCGGATGCCATTCAACGCTTCGGCAGGCTGACACAGCGACTGTGTTACGTCGCGCTGGTTACGTCAGTCATCGCCTTACTGCTGGAGATCATATTCAATTTAGCGTAACCATCGCGGACACTATGCTGAGAATGGATTATACTGCTCGTAGTTGAAAGTTCAGGAGATCAACAGTGGCAATCGAAAAGCTCAAACATGAAGCTGTAAGAACTCTTGAGGAATACGAAGCGTTTATCGCGCTGCCTGAAAACGCTGATCGACGCTTTGAATTCGTCGACGGGAAAGTAGTTGAAAAAATGCCCACGCAGTTACACGGCTGGATTGTCGCCATTCTCATACAAGCCCTCATGAATTACCTCGACCAGCATCCTAGTGGATGGGTATTCTCCGAAGCCCGTCACGGTATACCCCATGATGACGAGAATGACCGTGTGCCTGACCTATCGTTTGTACGTGAGGAACTTGGCCCCATTATCGAAAAAGGCGCTGCGCCCTATATGCCTGACCTCGCGGTAGAAGTGCAATCGCCTGATGACAGCCCGAAAGAGATGCGCGACAAAGCCCAATACTATTTGGCGAACGGTTCGCGCATGGTGTGGCTAATTTTCACCGACAAGCGTAACCGCCGCGTGGAAGTTTTCGTACTTGGTCAACCAACGCAAACGGTTGGATTTGATGAAATACTCGACGGTGGTGATGTGCTGCCTGAATTCACGCTGGCGGTGAAGGCGCTGTTTGTGCGCGCTCCCAGTGGTAAAGAATAACGTCAACACCGCTTTCGATGTGACAACCTCACGTAATGAAAATGGGTCGCAAGGCGTCTATAATGTTAAACGCATATGAAGCCTTATTAACCATCTTACCTGAATCCAACGCGCATTGGATATAATGCATTCATAAAATATCGCTATCTTAGATGCACCGCTAGAGGATGCCATGGCCGAAGCGCTCATTCTTACTGACCAGACGATCAACACCGTACTTGAAGGCAAAAAGCCTGCTCTTATTCTCGTGACAACGGGTGATGGTCTGCGCGGAGATTTCGTCACCGCTTTCAAGCAGGCGGCACAGCAGAACAACGTCATTGCCTTTGCGCGCATCGACCCACAGCAAAATCCACAAGCGGCGGACAGGCTCGGTGTGAGCGGTGGTAAGCCAGTATTGATCGGTTGGTTTAACGGCGCGGAAGTGGTACGACGCCCCAAACCTTGGGGCACAGACGTACCGTTAGCTGTTGAGATGTTGCAAAGTGCTGTCAAAGCGCAGATGCCGCAGCAGCCACCTGCGCCAGCGCCGCAAGAAAACTCGAATAAGAAGACTAAGGATAGACAGGTGACTGACAAAGCAACGAATGGTAACGGGGCGAAAGCCAGCAGCGAGCAGGTGGCTAAACCTGATCTTGCCACGATCAATGGTGGCAGCGCCTCAGCCGTAGCAGATAACAAGCCTATCAACGTCACGCAAGAGACGTTTGAGAGCATCGTGATGAACAGCGATCTGCCTGTGTTGGTGGATTTTTGGGCAGCATGGTGCGGCCCCTGCCGCATGGTCGCGCCCATTCTTGACAAGCTGGCGGCAGAATTCGCCGGCCAACTACGCATCGCTAAAGTTGACGTAGATGTTGAGCAGGGCTTGGCCCAGTTGTTCCAGGCGCGCAGTATCCCGCTGCTCGTGGCCATCAAGCAGGGCGTGATCGTCTACAACCAACCGGGTGCGCTGCCAGAAACGAGCATGCGCGACCTTGTTACGCAGTTGATCGCGTTGGAAATCCCGGAAGAAGCGCTGGCGCAGGTTGCAGAACAGCGCGCAGCGGCACAGCGCAAAAACAACGGCGGCGATAACGTCAACGCCGTCGATGAAGCGCCGGAATAAATTCCGCGCTCAAGGTCTATCGTAGGCAGTAACATTAGAGTAGGGGCACGATGCAACGTGCCCCAACGTTTGTTTATACGGGGTTCGTGTTACACTACGAACAATATTAATGGGCTGAACGCGAGGCACACATCAATGCGAACGGTGAAGTACAAACTGCTGCTGCCGCCGGAAGAGGGCAGCGAGAGCGGTGTGCTGATGGCGCGTGGCAACCTTTCCGAAATGCTGACAGAGATGCCCTACCTGCTGACTCACAAGGTCATCCCGCCTCTGCATGTCCTGAATGAGGTTCTCCGCAGCGGCTTGATCGAAGCGGGCGCGAACGGCGGCGCTTCGTGGGAGCCGTTCGAGATCGACGCGGAAGAATACGAGGCACTGGTGGCGGAGATGCTGACTCTAGAGGATAACAGTCTGCGAGAAGCGGCCTCACCTGCATGGGTGAAATCCCGCGCTGATTGGGATATCTGGCTGATGGAGATGATCTACCGCGTGCCTGTCGATGAACATCGTGCGCTGTTGGAGAAAATGGTCGAACTAGAACGGGCCAGCACAGCGGCCTATGCGCGTGGCGATAAAGAGGCGGCTCTAACGCTGCAATCGCAGGCGTTGAAGGCCAGCAGCGCGCTTTCAGAATGGCTTACGGGTTACGTTGACCGCAAATTAAGCCATTAGCTTTTAGCCGTAAGCCACTGGCGGCTTGGTTGCAACCATCACAATCCAGACGAAATATTTGCACGATACGTAGTCATACCTGAATGCGTGGCGCTAGACCGAACCTCGCAATCTTGCTAGACTCGTCACTATGACTCAACAAACAAACCGCATTCAACTGATTCTCTTTGACGTAGATGGTACGCTGTTGTGGACGCGAGGGCTGGGCCGCGCCGCGATGCGTGAGGCCATGTTGGAAGTATTCGGCAATCATGGCGTCATCGACGGCCACGAATTCGGCG
Source organism: Anaerolineae bacterium (assembly GCA_014379235.1). Lineage (GTDB taxonomy): Bacteria > Chloroflexota > Anaerolineae > Aggregatilineales > Phototrophicaceae > JACMMD01. The sequence goes on along the minus strand of JACMMD010000823.1, from coordinate 4,843 downwards.
GCAAAACCGACTGGCAAACGCTGGTCGAACTGCTCGGCGAAAACGGCTACGACGAGACGCGTATCGGTGAGCATATGCCGCACTTTGAGACATCAATCCAGCGGCATATCGGACAGTTCGTAGAGGCAGGCACGTTTGATGTCACCGCTTGCCCGGGCGCGGTGGAAACTGTGGAAGCACTGCGGCAGCGCGATGATGTGCTGGTCGGTGTGCTGACGGGCAACGTCTCGACCACGACTCCGGTCAAGCTGCGGGCGGCAGGCTTCGACCCGGCGGCGTTCGTCATCGGCGCGTATGGCAGCGAAAAGCTGGATCGCAACCACCTGCCGACGTTAGCGCTGGAACGGGCGTCAGCGCATCTGGGGCGCACGATCACGCCGCAGCAGGTGATGATCGTCGGTGACACACTGGCGGACATCGCTTGCGCGAGGGCCATCGGCGCAGTCGTGACCATCGTCGCCACCGGATTTTCGCCGCGTGAAGCTTTGATCGCTGCACAGCCGGATTACTTCCTCGAAGATTTGACGAGCTTCATGGAGACGTTTGACGGCATCTTAGGCGAATAGCACCCGAACAAATTTGCGCCATTGCGAACGAATGTGTTATATTCGTAGCAGCTACATTCATGCTAACAGGAGCGCCTATCATGCAACAACCTCTCCTCCTTCCTGATGAACCAATCAATGGCGACAACATCCGCAAAGCGTGGCACAACGACGAATGATATTACAGTGTCGTCGATATTATTACCATATCTTTGAACCATAACCATAAACGCGCTCAAAACTACTGGACAACACTCAAGAAACGTTTACGTAGAGACGATAGTGAATTCCTGCAACATTGCGTACAGATAAAGTTAATTGCAACTGACAACAAACAATATTTTACGGATATGATTCCCTCACTAGGTTATGAAATGTTGAGTGAGATTGTAGTACCTAATCTTCATAAGCGAACTGCACGTCTTAAGCGACAAAAAGATGAGGTTTTCAATTTGCACCCGATAGTCATAGCAACTTTGAACGCTAATGGCTACCAAACCCAACATCATGTGCGATTAGTTTCCGGTCACATCGTAGATATTCTAGCAAATCGAAACGGGCGAACACTCATAATTGAGTGCAAGCATGATATTTACGATGCCAAACTATATTCGGCAATTGGTCAGGTAATGTGCTATTGCGCTTAGTACGGTGACCAAGCCTTTCCTGCTATCGCTTGCTTAACCTCAGATGCAAACGAATATGTTCGCTCCTCTTGTAGTGCGCTTGGTATAGAACTAATTCTTGTATGACTCCGAGTAAATCGCGCAGGCGCGGGCCACCAGCCAACTGCTTGGCTATGATCTGGTGACTGAACGTCCATTGCTGTCGGGCGGCGTTCGCTAGTTTGTGCAATTTGCCCGTAAAACCCGGTGTGAATTTGTAAAGAGTGCACCCCTGTATTAAAATGCTCGATAATGTATCTTAACGGTACGTTAAATCCGAATCGCTGTCACGGCGATTCTTCCTGTTTGGCATTTGCTAAAGTTTCACTTTTTAAGGAGAACTCTGTATGAAGTCTTCACTACGTCTTTTGCCGCTTCTGCTGCTGGCTATGCTGGTACTGGGGCTGGTCGTGCCTGCGGCAGCGCAGGATACGGGCATGATGATGAACGGCGATCTGATGGCCTATACGGCTGGCGGCTGCGATTACGGCGGCGAAATCGAAACGATTGAAGCCGTTGATGCACAGACCGTTCGCTTTACGCTGTGCTTCCCTGATCCGGCGTTCCCGTCCAAAGTAGCGTTCACCTCGTTCGCTATCAGCCCTTCGGAGCATCTCGAAGCGACAGGCGGCGGCGGCCCGGAACTGTTCCAGAACCCTGTTGGCACAGGCCCCTATATGCTGTCGAACTGGGATCTCGGTAACGAAATCGTGCTGGCACGCAATGACAGCTATTGGGGCGAGATGGCCATCGAGCCGACGGTCATTTTCCGCTGGAATGCTGAAGCGGCGGCCCGCTTGGTTGAACTGCAATCGGGCAACGTCGACGGTATCGATAACCCGGCCCCAGATGCCTTCGATGTAATCGCCAATGACTCGGAACTGGCGCTGTACGAGCGTCCCGGTCTGAACGTGTTCTATCTGGGTATGAACAACTCGATTGCTCCGTTCGACAACCCGCTGGTTCGTCAAGCGATTTCGTATGCGATTGACAAGCAGCGTATTGTCGATAACTTCTATCCAGAAGGCTCGATTGCAGCCTCACAGTTCATGCCGCCATCGCTGTTCGGGTTTACCGAAGAAGTTGAAGAACTGGCTTATGACCCGGATATGGCGCGGCAACTGCTCGAAGAATCGGGACTCGAACTGCCGCTCGAAGTCACGCTCAACTATCGTGACGTAGTGCGTGGCTACCTGCCGCAGCCGGGTATCGTAGGACAGGACATTCAGGCGCAGTTGGCCGAAGTCGGTATCAACGCCACGATTGAAGTGGTTGAGTCCGGCACATTCCTCGATATGGCAGATCGCGGCGAACTTGGTCTGTACCTGCTCGGTTGGGGCGCGGACTACCCGGATGCCACCAACTTCCTCGACTACCATTTCGGCGCTGGCTCAAGCGCACAGTTCGGCGATAAGTTCGACGAAATTACTGATCCTCTATCGCGGGCGGGGCAGCTCGCTGACCCTGACGAGCGCTACCCAATCTACGTCGAGGCCAACACGGCCATTCGTGATCTTGTGCCGATGGTACCTATCGCCCACGGCGCATCGGCCACAGCTTTTAGCGCTGACATCGCTGGCGCACACGCCAGCCCGCTCGGCAACGAAGCCTTCTCGGTGATGGAAGACCCCGACGACGATGACATCATCTGGATGCAAAACGGCGAACCAGCGGGTATCTACTGCGCCGATGAGAGCGACGGCGAATCCTTGCGCGTTTGCGAACAAATCATGGAGCCGCTGCTGGCCTATGAAGTCGCAGGTACGGCAGTCGTCCCGGCATTGGCCAGCGAATACACCGCCAACGAGAATGGCACCGAATGGACGTTCACGCTGCGTGAAGGCGTGACCTTCCACGATGGTTCGACACTGGATGCCAACGACGTGGTGATGAGCTATGCCGTTCAGTGGGACGCCGCCAACCCGCTCCATATTGGACGCGATGGCAGCTTCACCTACTTCAGCGGCTTCTTCGCCAGCTTCCTGAACCCACCTGCGACTGAATAAGCCGCGATAGATTCAATCAATTTGTAGGGGCACGGCATGCCGTGCCCCTACGATTTTTCAGCAAGATTTTACTCAATTTGTACGAACCAATAGAATTTTGTAGTATTATGCGACTTACTCGAAAGTTACGACGGTTTGAGGTTTAAAACATAAGCTAATGGGTTCATTCCTTCTACGCCGCTTGATCCTCGCTGTGCCTGTTTTACTCGGTATTCTGCTCGTTACCTTCCTGCTTGGACGTTCGATCCCCGGCGACCCGTGCCGTGCTATTCTCGGAGAACGCGCCACCGATGAAGTGTGCGATGCGTTCATCGCGCGCAACGGCTTAGACCGCCCGATGACCGAGCAGTTTGGCATTTACGTCGGTCATGTCGTACAGGGCGACCTCGGTACTTCTATTCGCTTCAGCCGTCCGGTAACGGATTTGCTGTCCGAACGTCTCCCTGTGACGATTGAGTTAGCCGCTACCGCGCTGATTTTCGCCTGCATCGTCGGTATCCCGCTGGGTATCATCTCGGCTTATCGTCATAATTCGGCCATCGACGTGGGTACGATGCTCACGGCCAACGTAGGCGTATCCATGCCGGTGTTCTGGCTGGGCTTGATGTTGGCTTACGTGTTCGCCGTTCTGCTCAAAGATACGCCGTTCGCGCTGCCGCCTTCGGGACGGCTGACAGCGGGCGCTGCGCCGATACCTTTCTATGTGTTGTGGGGCATGGTGCCTGCTGACACTGACCCCGGTGGGGTGCTGACCTTTTTGGGTCGGCTGAATATCCTGAATTCCTTCTTGACGCTGAACTTTGAACTTCTGGCGGACGCGCTGCGGCATTTGATACTGCCCGCCGCCGCCGTCGGCACCATTCCGATGGCCATCATCGCCCGTATGACGCGCTCCAGCGTGCTAGAAGTCCTCGATTTAGATTACATTCGAACGGCGCGAGCCAAAGGTCTGCGCGAATTCCTCGTGGTGATGCGCCACGCGGTTCGTAACGCGCTGCTGCCCGTCGTCACGATCATTGGGTTGAATCTCGGCGGCTTATTGAGCGGCGCGGTTTTGACTGAAACGATTTTCGGCTTGTCAGGTGTGGGGCGAACGCTGGTCGAGGGCATCACCGCCCGCGATTACACCATCGTTCAGGGCTTTACACTGGTGGTGGCGATCACGTTCGTGGCCGTCAACCTGATCGTCGATGCACTGTACGCGGTGCTAGACCCCCGCATCCGCTTGAGTTAATAGCTGAACGCTTAACATTCACGAGGTTTATTCACTATGGCCCAAGCAGACACAACCACCGGAACACACCCTACCGCAATTGTCCGACTTCAACACAAACAAAACATTTCGGCGCGTCCTGAAAGCCTCATTTTAGAATCCATCAGAAACCTGTTTCGCAACCGTTCAGCGGTCATCGGCATAACATTGATCGGCATCTTGATCTTGATCGCCATCTTCGCGCCGTTGATCGCCACTCACGATCCGATTCTGTCCATGATCGGTATGCCGGGAGAATCGGGGCGACTGCCAGCCAAGCCGCCGTGCATCCCGGCGTTCGGCTGCGAAGAAGTGGCGCATTATATGGGCCTCGATCTGAACGCCCGCGACCTGTTCAGCCGTGAGGTTTTCGGT
>JACMMD010000822.1 GCA_014379235.1 Anaerolineae bacterium | reverse complement strand
GCGCAGATCAGCGATGTGCAGCAGTTCGTCCGCGCCGTTGAGCAAAACTGCGAGGCCGCTCTGTGCTTCGCCGTCCACCGTGCGGAAGCTGTAGGCCACCGAGTACCCGTCAGCCGAGCCGCGCTCAAGAGGTTCGACGCTCAAAATCGTGGTATCGGCGCGTTCACCTTCGACATAGGCACGGGCCGCGTCTTCGCTGGCGACGGTTTCTTCTTCGGATTCGACGCGCAGCGCCACATCACCCACTGCCACATCATCCGTCGCGCTGATGCTGGCCGGGCGTCCCGGCGCGCTGTCAGTGAGCAGCCAAGATGCCGGGAAGCGGATCATGTGCTTGTTGTCGGGATCAAAGTAAGCCGTCCATGCCAGCGGCGAACCCATAAATTCTTCGTTGGGTTGCAGTGATGCCGCCAGATTATCCAGCAGATACAGCAGCAGTGTTGTCTGGTTTTCCGGCGCGATCACCCGCACCGAATACACCCAGTTACCATCTGTCCACGATTCTTGACGGGCGATATACGTTTGACCACGCAGCGCCAGCGTGAAGTCCATCTCCAGCCGATCACCTTCCACGCGGCGGCCAGACTCTTCCCAACTACTGTAGCGCGACCAACTGCTGGCCAACGACTCTTCAGTGAACATCGCATTCAAATCGTCGGGGCTGGCCACAGGCGCAGCAGGCTGTTCGACGTAGGCTTCAACCACGCTGAAAATTTCGGGGTTGGTCATTGCGATCTGGGCGCGATCCGAGTTGGTGATCGGCTGGCCGGGAATCCAGCCTGTCGGCTCGGCAATCGTAAACAGTCCGGTGGGGTGTAAGAAAATTTGATCAAAACTAATACCGCTAAAATCCGTGATCGCCGGTATGACGGTAGGGGCCGCTGTTGCAGTCGGCTGAACGACTGGCGCGGTTTGGTTCGTCGGGTTCAGCAGAGGGACAATGCCGCTGCTGACGATGGCGACCAACATCACCACACCGATAATCACGGTGACTCGCTGATTTCTTTTACGTTGTTGCATTAATTCAAACTCCGGTAATACTGCATGGGGAAAATCCGCGCAATCATAGCGCAAAAAGGCATAGCTGTTAAGTGTGGCAAAGTGGAGCGCTTGCCGACGATGCTTTGAGAATGGTACATTTGAGGAGATTTCAGTTCAATCACTATAGCAAGTTTGATAAGGAGCCAGCGCCTATGACGCAATCGAGCAATGGCGTTTACACCAACAACGCACACCCTTTCGATCTCAGCGACTTCAACCCCACCAGCGATCTATCTCGCGCCGAAACCATGCCCTCGCGCTGGTATACGGACCCGCAGTTTCTCGAACTGGAAAAAGATCGTGTCTTCTGGAAAACGTGGCAGCCCGTTGGCCGCTTGGATGAAGTGCTGCGCCCCGGTGATTTTTTCGCCTGCGAAGTCACGGGCGAACCGCTGGTCGTCACTCGCGGCGTCGATAACCAACTGCGCGCTTTTTACAACGTTTGCCGGCATCGAGGCGGGCCAGTCGCGCTCGGCAAAGGCAACCGCAAGAGCTTGCAATGCAAGTATCACGGCTGGACGTATGCGCTCGACGGCAAGCTGATGAACGCGCCAGAGTTCGATGGCGTGAACGATTGGAGCAAGGGCGAAGTTTGTTTGCCGCAAGTTCAGTGTGAGGCATGGGGGCCCTTCATCTTCGTCAACCTTGACCCCGAAGCGCCACCTTTAAGCACCATGTACGGCCCGATTGCTGACGAAATCGCCAGCAAGGGCTTCAAAATCGACCACATGCGTGCCATGTCCCGGCGTGATTACTACATCGACTGCAACTGGAAAGTCTATGTCGATAACTATCTCGAAGGCTACCATCTGCCCATCGCGCATCCCGGTTTGTTCCGTGAGTTGGACTACGACCAGTACCGCGTCGATACCTTCCGCTACCATTCGTCGCAGTACGCGCCGATTCGCGCTGCCAAAGAGGGCGACGTTCAGGGACGAGATCGCCGCTACATCCGCACCGAAGATGAAGGTGAAGCGCTGTACTACTGGATATTCCCGAACGTGATGTTGAACATCTACCCCGACAATATGTCGATCAACATCATCCTGCCCATCAACCACGAAAAGACGCTGACGATTTTCGAGTGGTATTTTGAAGAACCGGGCACGGGCGAAGGTTGGGAGAGTATGCAGCAGACCATCGCTTTCAGCGACGAGATTCAGCAGGAAGATATTCAAATCTGCGAGACCGTGCAAAAGGGACTGCGGTCACGCTCGTATGATAAAGGGCGCTTCTCGGTTCTGCGTGAGAACGGCGTTCACCATTTCCAATCGCTGATCCATGAGTTCTTGACCACGAAATAGTTTTCTGTAGGGGCAAGGCAATGCCTTGCCCAATCCTGAATTACAACGTTAAGGGCGACACATGTGTCGCCCCTACAATTGCGGCTACATTCCCATATAAATCACACGGTAAATCATGCCGTTGGTATCGTCCGAGACCAGCAGCGAACCGTCGGCCATCTGCGCGAGGCCAGCGAGACGCGCAAAATTGGCCGTGCCGTCGTTAATCAAGAAGCCGCTCAGGAACGGCGTGATTTCCGTCGGCTGACCATCGTCGCCAAAGTGGACGCGCACGACTTCATAGCCCGTTGCCGGGAAACGATTCCACGAGCCGCGCATGGTGACGAAAGCGTCGTTCACAAATTCATCGGGGAACTGATCGCCCGTGTAGAACAGCAAATTAATCGGTGCGCTGTGAGCCTGATAGTTAATTACAGGCGCGGCAGTCGTCGCACAGAATTCGGCGTTAGTCATGCCGTTGACGCTTTCCATGCTGTAGGGAATATAGACATCAACCTGCTGACTGCCGAAGCAGATCGGCCAACCGTAGTTACCGCCCTCTTCAATCGAGTTCAGTTCTTCCGGCGGTTGATCGTCGCCGCGCCAGTCTGTGCCGTGATCGAAGGCCCACATTTCACCTGTTTCGGGCTGCCACGCGAAACCCAGACTGTTCCGCAAACCTTCGGCAACGATGGTGCGCTCCGAGCCATCGAGCGGCACTCGCACAATCGCCGCGTTTTCAGGGTTGGTTTCCATACAGGCGTTACAACTGCTACCGAGGTTGACGTAAAGCTCACCGTCAGGGCCAAAGGCGATAGTGCGCCACGAGTGCTGGTCGCCATCGGGCAGGTTCTCGGTGATGGTTTCGAGTTCACCGAGCGAACCATCTTCGAGAATATCCGCGACCCAGATTTCTTTCTCGCCCGCGATATACAGGCGGTTGTCGCGGATAACGAGTCCATGCGCCCGACTCAATTCACTGGCGACCACACGGAAGCCTTCGCTATCCGGCGCGCCGTCCATATTCTGATCGAACAACGCCACCACGTCATCCGAACCGCGTCGCGAAACGTAAATCACGCCTGCGTCCGAAATTGCCATCACACGCGGATTGCCGAGTTCGCTGGCGAATACACTGACTTCAAAGCCTTCGGGCAGCGTCAGTTGTTCGAGCAGTTCATCGCTAAAGGGCTGTGACTCGGTGATAAATGTACTGCCAGTAATGGTGTTGGGCTGCGGAGCGTCCGGCATCGGTGTTTCATCTTGCGCGCTGACAATACTCAAGCCGCTTGCCAGAAGGCATATGCTGCCGACGATGAGAAGTTGTCGCAATCGCATGGCAAATTACTCCCTACTACATTATGTTCCGATAATATTATTATCGTCGGGATGTAGAGGGATTGGATGTTGAGAGTTTTCTCAGCTATCGTCTAAGCGTAATTAATCCGCGAAAAAGGCCACCATTCGTTGTTCGACTAAGCCCGGATGGTCGAGCGTCAGCATGTGTCCAGCGTCTGGCAGAAGCTCTGTTTGAACACCACGAATGAGCCGCATGGCGCGTTCGATGCTCTTCGTCGGATTGCAGGCAACATCGTCGCAACCCATGAGAACATAGGTGGGAGACGTGATGCGCTGCAACTGCTGGTCAGAGATCAAGCTGGGGCCATTTGCAAAGCGGTAGTGTTTGAACAGGCGCTGCATGAATTGGGCTGCATCTTCGTGATGAGTCGTGCGTGGTACTCGCGGTGAGGTCGCCGCGTTTATGAAGCGCCGTGCATTCGCCGCGTTCGGCCACATTCCCACCGGGAACGCACCGAGTAAGAACCGGAGCGGCGGCGGCATGAGGGATACCAGTCCCGCCGTGCTGACTGGAAGCGCCTTTATCACGCGCTTCGGTGCAAACGAGGTCAGCTTCAGCGTCAGATAGCCGCCGCCTGAAATCCCCGATACATAGGTGCGATCAATAGCCAGTGCATCCAGCACATCAACTGCCCATTCACCATAGGCGTCGCCAGTTGTGGGCGGGCGATTTGGAGCGCTGCGCCCGCTCTGCCCAATCGTGTCTGGTGAATAGATGCGAAAATGCTGTGTGAGTAACAGCAAATCAAGTTCGAAGCACGTCGCGGCAGCGTTACCGCCCCAACCGTGAAAGAAAACCAACGGCGGCAAATGTTCCGGCCCAGCACTG
>JACMMD010000081.1 GCA_014379235.1 Anaerolineae bacterium | reverse complement strand
GAATACCGCGCCAGAACCAACGCCGGATAATAACAGCCTCACGGCGGGAATTAGCGGTGGGCATCTGCATCAACGCTCATTAGACGCGGTGAGTATTCTGCTCGATGAGCGGGGGCGTTCCAGTTATACATGGGATGTTATCGCCTGCGGTGGGGTGTTAGACGGTAAAAGTTATCAGGCGTTCGCGCAGCAGGGCGTGATTGCAGCACAGTATTGGTCGGCGTTGATCTATCGCGGGCCGCTGGCAGCAGCACTCATCGAGCGAGAGTACAGGAAGGAAGCGGCAGGTGAACGTTCAGAATCAGGTGGCACGGGCGCTGCTGCAAACGGGCGCGGTGGGGTTCACACCGCACATGCCGATCACCTTTAAGTCAGGCATTGTCTCGCCCGTTTATGTCGATAACCGCCGCTTGCCATTCGCACCAGATGCGTGGCATGTGGTGATTGACGGCTTTCGACAGGTGATCGAGCAGGAAAGCATCGAGTTCGACATTTTAGCGGGCATTGAAACGGGCGCTATTCCGCACAGCGCGGCGCTCGGTTATGTGCTGCAAAAACCGTCGGTGTTCGTGCGGAAGCAGGCCAAAGAACACGGACAAAAGAAGGCCGTTGAAGGCGGCGACGTGGTAGGCAAAACCGTTCTGCTGATTGAAGACCTCGTGACCACTGGCGGCAGCAGCCTTGCGGGAGTCGAAGCGCTGCGCGACGAAGGGGCGCGTGTAGTGTGCTGCCTCGCTATCGTCAGCTATGGTTTCGAGCAGGCGATCACAGCATTTGTCGCGGCGGATGTTCAACTGTTCACGCTCACCTCGTTTGACTATATCGTGCAAGAAGGTCAGGCAAGCGGGCATTTCTCGGCGCAAGATGTAGCCATTATCGACGCATGGCGGCAAGACCCGCTTCACTGGTCAGGCAAGGGTTTAGGATGAGCATTCACAAGTATGAGCTTCGGGCTAAAGCGGTGCAGTCGATGTTGTGCATCGGATTGGACAGTGCTTTCGAGAAACTGCCAGAACGATTTCATCGTGAGGATTTTCCGCAGTTCGCGTTCAACCTCTGGCTGATCGAACAAACGCATCCTTATGTGAGCGCCTATAAGCCGAACATGGCCTTTTACGAGGCGCGGGGCGATCAAGGTTGGCGCGAACTGCACATGACGATGGACTATCTGCACGAGCAGCACCCCGACATTTACACGATTTGCGATGCCAAACGCGCCGACATCGACAGCACCAACGCGGGCTACGTGACGGCGGTGTTTGACCGGCTGGGCTTCGACGCGGTGACACTGCATCCGTACTTAGGACGCGAGGCGCTTGAGCCGTTTCTGGAACGCGGGGACTGCATCATCCTCTGCCGCACGTCGAATCCCGGCGCAGGCGAGCTTCAAGATTTGAGCGTCGGCGGCAAACCGCTGTGGCAGGTGGTAGCGGAGCGCGTCCACGATGAGTGGAATACGCGGGGGAATTGTATGCTGGTCGTTGGCGCGACCTATCCCGACGAACTGCGGCAGGTTCGTGCCATCGTCGGTGAGATGACGCTGCTCGTTCCCGGTGTCGGGGCGCAGGGCGGAACGGTTGAGGACGTGATACGGGTCGGACGTAACACGGCAGGGTTAGGGCTGATTATCAGTGCGTCGCGCTCGGTGATCTTCGCGGATAATCCTGCCGAAGAAGCGCGGCGGCTGCAAGCGGAAATGCAGCGCATTGCTCCAAAGTAACAAACTGCGATTTGTAGGGGCGACGTATGCGTCGCCCCTACGAACAGACTGCAAAATATTCGCTCAGATATGCAGCGCGATATAAAATCAGATTGAGATTATTTTTCAAACACTTAGAAAGTGATTGGTGGTTCATCGTGACTCGATTTAAGGATAAAGTGGCAATCGTTACGGGCGGTGCGTCCGGTATCGGCGCGGCGGTGGTTCTCGAATTCGCGCTTGAAGGCGCGGCGGTAGCCATCTTCGACATCAACGCCGCTGCCGGACAAGCCTATGCCGACGAACTCAACGCATCTGGACATCAGGCGAGCTTTCACAATGTCGATGTGTCGGATGCCGACGTGGTACAAAGTGCAGTTGCGGATGTTGTCGTTCGCTATGGCAAAGTGAATTATCTGGTCAACAGCGCGGTCAGTTTCACGGCCAAAGGCTTGGACGTAACCCCGCGTGAATGGGATCGCAGCCTCGGCGTCAACATTCGCGGCGGCGCGAACATGGTGCAGTCCTGTTACCAGCCGATGAAAGATGCGGGCGGCGGCGCAGTCGTCAATATCGCCAGTATATCGGCGCATATCGCGCAGCCCAATCGCTGGACATATAACGCCACCAAAGGCGCGATTGTCAGCATGACCAAGTGTCAAGCGCTCGATCTCGCGCCCGCAGGCATCCGCGTCAATTCGGTCAGCCCCGGTTGGATTTGGACACCGGAAGTGGCTAAAGCCGCAGCAGATGATCGCGCCAAGTGGGAGCCGATCT
>JACMMD010000821.1 GCA_014379235.1 Anaerolineae bacterium | reverse complement strand
GCGAAGATGCTGGCATATTCCATGCCGATGACACCCGCGCCGATGACAGTGAGTGTGCGCGGGATTTTGTCCAGCTTGAGGATGTCGTCGCTGGTGAAAACGCGGCGGCCATCGAAGGGGATTTGGGGATCACGGGTGGCGCTCGTGCCAACCGCGATGACGATGTTGGCGGCGCTGACGATGCGCTGACCGTTGCCGTCGCTGTGGTTTAATTGAAGCTGATGCAGGCCGGCGAAACTCACGTCAGCCGCCACCAGTTCGATTCCATTCCGCAATAGCTGATGCTGCGTCACGTCGATCTCGTTGCGAATGACGTGATCGGAGCGAAAGAGAAGGTCTTCCATGCCGATGTGCTGCTTAACCGTATAAGATGCGCCGTACATGCCGCGTTCGCGGTAGCCGGAAAGGTACAGCACGGCCTCGCGCAGGGTTTTGCTGGGTATCGTGCCGATGTTGATGCACACGCCGCCGACAACGGCTTTGCGTTCAGCGATGGCGACGCGCTTGTGGAGCTTCGCGGCTTGTATGGCAGCGCGCTGGCCGGCGGGGCCAGAGCCAATCACAAAGAGGTCGTAGTCAAATTCGGGCATTGTGACGCCGCTCCTCGTGGATTCGAGTTCGATGATTACGGATTAGCACTGACTATACCAACTCTTGTCAGCCCTGCCCAATCCTTTAACCCGCGCATAAACATCCGCATTTCGCGGGAATTGACCGTATGTTCTATGTCTGCGATACTGATATTTGCTTACTGTGTGTACCCGAAAGGATAAGGCTGATGCTCTCGACTGAGATCGTTCGGGCGATGATCGACTATCACTATGCGCGCCAATATGGCTTGTGGGACAGCATCATGACGCTGACCGACGAGCAGTTCACCACCGAAATTCCGTACTCACACGGCTCGATTCGCAATCATATGGTGCATCTGCCAGCGGTGGATACGCGCTGGCTGAAAGGGTTACGCGAAGAAGCCGATGCGCGCACGTTCAATTATGAACCGCCAGACTATCCGACCCGCGAAAGCGCTCGAATGCTGACCGAGAAAGTCGCTGATGAAGTTAAGCAGTACATCGCCACGCTAGATGACGAAGCCTTAGCCTATGTGCCTCAAGGGATGCCGCTTGCCAGATGGCAGGTGATTTTGCACGTCGTCAATCATGGCACAGATCACCGCGCACAGGTGCTGCGGATACTGCACGACTTTGGCGCACCGACGTTCGAGCAGGATTTGAGCTACTACTTTTTTGGCGAGTGACGTTAGTTGGAGTTGAAAGATGCAAAATTTATGAGCGAAGGGCAGCCACTTGCAGACCGTATCCGCCCCGAAACGCTAGAGGATTATGTTGGACAGCGCCATTTGGTCGCGCCGGGAAGGCCACTGTTTCAGGCGATCACGAACAATCGCGTTCACTCGATGATCTTGTGGGGGCCGCCGGGTGTCGGTAAAACGACTCTGGCGCGCATTATCGCCAACGAAACAGGCCGCCCATTCCACATGATCTCGGCAGTGGCGGCGGGTAAGAGCGATGTCCGCGCTATCATCGATCAGGCGCAGACCAAGAACCCCGTTCAGCGCGATATGTTCAGCCTCACCGAACCGGAGTCGTCCAAGCAGGGCGGGCCCATCCTGTTCTTAGACGAGATTCACCGCTTCAATAAGGCGCAGCAAGACTATTTGCTGCCCTATGTCGAGGACGGCACGATCAGCGTGATCGGCGCGACGACGGAAAATCCATCGTTCGAGGTGATTC
>JACMMD010000080.1 GCA_014379235.1 Anaerolineae bacterium | reverse complement strand
TTGGCGCGGCAAACCGAGGTTGGTTTGCTGGTGCTGCTGCTGGTGGTGATCGGCTTCTTCGTGCTGCAAGTTCCAGCGGCGAGTGAGTCGCGGATGTATCTCGACCTCATGCGTGAGATGTCACCGTATCTCATTGCTTCCATCGGTATCACGATGCTCATGATCGCTGGCGAACTTGATCTGTCTATCGGCGCGATGTTGGCGCTAACGGGCGTGGTCACGGTATCGGTGTTCAACAGCACGGGCAATATGTGGCTTGGCATCCTCATGGGGCTGCTGACCGGCCCACTTATCGGCATGGTTAACGGCTATCTGGTCACGAAGCAGGGCATGAGTTCGCTGGTGACAACGCTCGGAAGTATGTTCACCATTCGCGGGTTGGTATATGTGATGACCAACAAAATACCCGTCACCGATCAAAACGACTTCGAGGCGTTCCAGTTTTTGTATCACGGCGAGACCGTCCCGATACCATTTGAGTTTTATCTGCCACTACCATTTACAATACCTTACCCGGTACCCATCACCATACCTTTTCCAATACCTATAACTTTGCCTATCGTAATTAGTGGCGAAATTCCCGCGATACCCATCCCAACGATTCTAGCGGTGATATTGATCGTCATCTTTCACTTTATCCTGTCACAAACCGAGTTTGGCCGTCAGATTTACGCCATCGGTGGCAACCAGACGGCGGCGAAAGTATCGGGCATCAAAGTGGGGCGTATCAAGTTCATCCTGTTCTTGATCTCCAGTACGCTGGCGGCGGTTTCCGGGCTGCTCATCACGGCGCAAACCAGTACCGGCTACTTCGACGCTGGCGTGACAGGCTTTGAACTGTTCGTCATTGCGTCGGTGGTGTTGGGCGGCGTGAGCCTGAGCGGTGGACAGGGAACGTTGATCGGTACTGTCTTGGGCGTGTTCATTCAGGGAATGACGGCCAAAGGGCTGCGGTTTATGGGCGTACAGACCAATCAGCAGTTGATCGTCACGGGTTTGGTCATGATGGTGGCGGTGTTCTTGCACGACATCCGCAAGCGCGTCAAGACATTGCGGCGAAGATTAGGTTCTTAGAAATTCTCCCTCACCCTAAATCCCTCTCCCATAAAGGGCGAGGGACTTTAAGAAGTCTGCATGACTCCCTTCGCCCCTTGTGGGAGAAGGGCCGGGGATGAGGGGGTTAATTACACACATTGGAGTAACCACTTATGTCATCAAATACATGCAGCATCAGCGAAGTGACGTTCGGGCGTTCGCTGCGCGGCCTGCGCTTGGAGAACGACCTGCTGGCGACGACGATTTTGCTCGACAAAGGCGCGGACATCTACGAACTGATCTACAAGCCGAAGTCGATGGATGTGCTGTGGAAATCGCCGTGGGGTATCAAAGAACCCGCGCACGGTTTCGACTCGTCGTCGGATACGGCGACAGCATGGCTGGAAGCCTACGCGGGCGGCTGGCAAGAACTGTTCCCCAACGGCGGTAACAACTGCACCTACAAAGGCGCGGCGCTGAACTTTCACGGCGAGGCGTCGATGACCGCGTGGCATTACGAGATCGTGGAATCCGGCGATCAAGCGGCTGAGGTCAAGCTGTGGACGCGCTTGTTTCGCAGCCCGTTTCGCATCGAGCGTTCGATGCGTGTCGAGGCTGGTAAGCCTGTGTTGATCTTGCGCGAGAAGATCACCAACGAGGGCGGCGAAGACATGGATTACATGTGGAGTCATCATCCCGCGTTTGGTGCGCCGTTCCTCAGCGAACACTGCCGCGTTGATACCGGAGCGCGTACCCTGCTGGCCGACGATGGCTATGTGGGCACATTCAACCCGCTCACGGTGAACACCAGCTATCAATGGCCCAACGGCGGCGATGCGGATATGTCCACCGTGCCCGGCCAAGATACGCCGCGAGATACGCTCGGCTATCTCAAGGACTTCGAGTCCGGCTGGTACGGCATCACCAACACCGAACACGGTTTCGGCGTGGGTCTGGTGTGGGACGCGGACGTGTTTCCGTATGCGTGGTACTGGCAGGAGATGTACGCCAACAGCGGCTATCCGTGGTACAAGGGCGCTTACGTCATGGCGATTGAACCCGCGTCGAGCATTCCCGGTCAAGGGTTGGTCAACGTCATGGAAAAGACGCAGACGCATCGCACTCTCGCGGCGGGCGCATCGCAAGAAACCGAACTGCGCGCCGTGTTCTATGAGTCGAATAACGGTGTCAGCAGCATTCAAGCCGATGGCACAGTAGTTACGAAATAGAGGTTCATGATGGCTGAACGTTTCAAAAATAAAGTGGTAATCGTCACGGGCGGCGCAAAAGGGCTTGGACGTGCTGGTTCAGAGGCGTTTGCGCGGGAAGGCGGCAGCGTGGTTATCGCTGACCTTGATGCACATGCGGGAAATGCATTGGCGGACGCTATCGGTAAGGCCGGCGGCAAAGCGATCTTCGTGCAGGGCAACATCGCGGATGAGGCTTACGTCAAGCAGTTGATTAGCACGGCGGTCAGCACGTATGGCGGTGTCGATGTGCTGTATAACAACGCCGGAATCGCCAAGTACGACACGGTTGTCGATATGCCCGTGGAAGATTGGGACGAGTTGATGGCTGTCAACTTGCGCGCCTCGTTTTTGACATGCAAGTACGCCATCCCGGAGATGCGAAAGCGCGGCGGCGGCGCGATTGTCAATACGGCGTCAGTGCAGGCGTTTGCGTCACAGCGAACCGTAGCGGCTTACGCGGCCTCGAAGGGCGCGATTGTCAGTTTCACGACGACGGTGGCGCTTGACCATGCACCAGAGAATATCCGCTGCAACTGCATCGCTCCCGGTTCGATTCACACGCCGATGCTGGATATGGCGGCAGGCTTATTCGGCGGCGATAACCCCGCAGGCGCGATTCAAACGTGGGGCGGTCTGCATCCGATTGGGCGTGTAGGCAGGCCGGAAGAGGTCGCCAATCTGGTGCTGTTCCTTGCCAGCGATGATGCCTCATTCGTCACAGGCGCATGTTACCGCGTCGATGGCGGCTTGCTGTCGACACTGTTGTAAGTACAAAGTAATGAGTGATGAGTTTTTTTCTCATTACTTTCCACTCATTACTCATCACTAGAAACCAACTGCTAAATTTAGGAGTAAGAGCTTATGGCCGGGCCATTAGAGGGCGTTGTCGTCGCGGATTTTACACAGTTGATGCAGGGGCCGTTTGCCACGCAGATTCTTGGCGATCTCGGCGCGGACATCATCAAGATCGAGCCGCCGAAAGGTGATTGGAGTCGCGGCTTTTCGCTGCTGGAACTCTACAAAAATGGCGAGAGTGTGTCGTTTTTGACCTTCAACCGCAACAAGCGCAGCATCGCCGTTGACCTGAAAACGCCGGCAGGGTTAGAAGTCGTGCGCCGCATCGTGGCCAAAGCTGACGTGGTGGTCGAGAACTTTCGCCCCGGCGTGATGGACAGACTCGGTATCGGTTACGAAGCGCTGCGCCAGATCAACCCACGCCTGATCTATTGTGCAAGCTGCGGCTACGGTCAGACCGGCCCGTATTCGGAGCGTCCCGGCCAAGACTTGCTGATTCAAGCCATGTCCGGCATGACGGTTCTCACGGGCAACCGTGACGATCTGCCATCGGCCACCGTCGCCGGAATCGCGGACTTGGCGACCAGCCAGATGATTGTCTACGGCATTCTCGCGGCGCTGTTCAACCGTGAACGGCGCGGCGAAGGTCAGCGTGTAGACGTGAACCTGTATAACGCGCTGCTGTCGATGTACATTCAGGAATTCAGCAACTTCATGAACGGCGGCGGCATCCCCGAACGCAGCGAACACGGCTACCCGAACCCCTACGTCGGCGCACCTTATGGCATCTATCTCACAGCGGATAAGTACATCGCCATCGCCATGAACCCGATCAATAAGCTGGCGCGGCTGTTCGGCATCGACAAGTATCAGGACGTGGGCGGGCAAAACGTGTTCGAGCGCGAGGACGAAATCGCCGCAGACTTCGCCGCCGCGCTGGCCACCAAGACCACGCAGGAATGGCTCGATATTCTGCTGGCTGAGGATGTGTGGTGCGCGCCTGTCTACAACTTCGCCGATGTGCAGAACGACCCGCAGGTGGCGGTCAATGAGATGGTCGTCAGCTATGAGCATCCACACGCGGGAACGGTGCAAGCGCTCGGCATTCCGGTCAAGTTTCAGGCAACGCCGGGATCAGTGCGGCGGCCTGCGCCGATTCTGGGGCAGCACAGCGTCGAAATCTTGCGCGAGGTCGCGGGCTGCGATGACGACGAGATTCAGCGTCTCTTAGAGCAGCGCGCCGTGATCGCGGGGACAGTGAGAGCCAATGGCCAAAGCGCCTGATTTCGTCACGTTGAGCGAATTGGCCGCGCTGGTG
>JACMMD010000820.1 GCA_014379235.1 Anaerolineae bacterium | reverse complement strand
TTCTGCGCCGCTTCTTGAACAGCGGCGGCGGCGATTTGTTCCGCGCCAAGCGCAATCCACTCGTCAACCCGTTCCGCAACGTGTTCGCGCCCCATCGGGTTCATGGTCAGCAGCGGCATCAAATCAACGTCATCGCCCTTATCATTGACCATCGTTCGCAAGTATTCTTCAAAGCGCTCCATCCCACGCGGGATGTCGTACAGTTTGCGCTCAATCGCCAGTAGATCAACATGCTCGATGTGCATCGCCTGTGTCCTTTTCTTGTCGTCTCACTATATACCATGACGTTACGTGAAGGGCAAATGTAAGGCTGGCCCTGTTACCGATAGCTAAAAGCCAGAGACTAATAGCTCGGTTAATTAATTTTTCCCTAAAATTATTTAATTTGCACAAACGATTCGCCCCAAAAACCATCGCCTAGAATGAGACGAGCGGCTATACTGAGAATGGTCTGTATTTACGCAGTGGTTACATTGAAAGAATTTTAAGGAGAAGGTCATGCTGAAGAAATTTAGTCTTTTGGGAGTTCTGCTCCTCATCACCATCGTTGTCATGACAGTGGTGCCGGTGGTCGCGCAAGACACCATGATTCGCTACGCGTCTTACGCCAGCGACGAAGGCGCTCGTGAAGCCGACGAGCAGTTAGTCGAGCTTTTCCGAGCCGCTAACCCTGACTCAAATCTCGAACACTCCATCACCGATCACGAAGCTTTCAAACAGGCGATCCGTACCTATCTCGTGGCTGACCCGTCGCCGGATGTGCTGACGTGGTTCGCGGGAAACCGGATGGCGTTCTTTGTTGATCGCGGCTTGGCCGGCGATCTGTCGCCCCTATATGAGCGCGAAGGCTGGTACGACACATACGCCCCCGGCTTTGTGGCGCTGGCGTCGGTTGACGAAGCCCAGTATTTTGTCCCTACGCAGTATTACTGGTGGGCAATGTACTTCCGCAAGAGCGTTCTTGAGGCGAACGGACTGACACCGCCGGAGACGTGGGATGATCTGCTGGCTGCCTGCGACACATTGAATGAGGCGGGCATCATCCCCATCGCCATCGGCACGAAGGCCCCGTGGACTGCGGCGGCGTGGTTCGACTTCCTGAACATGCGAATCAACGGGCCGGAGTTCCACCGCGACCTGATGCTGCTGCAAGAAAGCTACACCGACCCGCGTGTTGTAGCGGTCTTCGATGCGTGGCGTGAACTCTATGCTCACAACTGCTTCCTACCGGACAGCGCCGCCTATGAATGGCAAGATGCGCTGGACTTCATGAATCGCAGCGAGGCGGCGATGTACCTGATGGGCGGCTTCATCATCGACAGTGTGCCCGATGAAATCGAAGACGACTACGACTTCGTGCGCTTCCCGATCATTGACCCCGACATGCCCATCGGCATTGATGCCCCCACCGACGGTTACTTCATGGCCGTCAACGCTCCGAACCCCGAAGGTGCAATGGACTTACTCGCCTTCCTCGGTTCGCAAGAAGCGCAGCAGTTCGCGGCGGATACGCTGGGCCGTTTGCCAACCCGCACCGACGTTGACGTAACCAACTTCACGCCCGCGCAGCAGCAGGGTATCGCGCTGGTGCAAGAAGCCGACCTCGTACTCCAGTTCTATGACCGTGACACGACGCCGGAAATGGCCGAAGCGGGTCTCAACGCCTTTGCAGAATTCATTTCTGACCCTGAAAATGCTGACTTGACGGCCATCCTCGAAAGTCTCGAAGCGGATCGTGTCCGTATCGCCGAAGAACAAGCCGCCGAATAACGGCCAACTTGTAGGCAAAAGAACGAACAGACAATATGATGAGGGCGGGCGCGAGTCCGCCCTCATCAATATAGATAGAATTTCAAAAAGAGGTTTTTATGGCACAAAGTATAGGTCTACTCGAGACACCAAAAGTAAAACCACGACGACGAACGAATTTAACGCCCTACCTTTTTCTCGCCGTCCCGCTCCTGATTTACTTTTTGTGGATCATCGGGCCGACCTTCTACACTTTCTACCTGAGCATGACCAATTGGGACGGCGTTTCACAGTTCGATTTCATCGGCTTGGCCAACTACGAGCGCCTATTCGCAGACCGCGACTTTACGCAAGCGTTCTTCAACAACGTGCGCTGGCTGGTGATTTTCATCACTGTGCCCACGACCATCGGACTCGGGCTGGCGATGATCTTCAACACCGACGTTCGCGGTGCGCGCTGGTTTAAGATCGGGTTCTATGCGCCGCTGATTTTGTCGTTCGTGGTCATTGGCACGATCTGGGCGTGGATTTACGAGCCTCGCGCCGGATTGATTAACTCGCTGCTGCTTGGCATCGGGGTGGAGCGTCCACCGGGCTGGCTGGCAGATCGCAACCTCGCGCTGTATGCCATCATCGGCGCGGCGGTGTGGCGACAGGCGGGCTATGTGATGATCCTTTATTTGGCGGGACTGAAAAACCTCGACCCATCGCTGATTGATTCGGGGCGCGTGGACGGTGCATCGGGCTGGACACTATTCCGCTACATCATCTTCCCGCTCCTCGGCCCGATCACTACGGTTGTGCTGGTGATCTCCGTTATCGACTCGCTGCGCGCATTCGATCTTGTATCGGTGATGACTCGCGGCGGCCCGGCTGGCGCATCGAACGTGCTGGCCAACTTCATGTACATCGAAGCATTCAACAACTACAAAATGGGCTATGGTGCGTCGATTGCCGTTGTCCTGTTCGGACTGTCGTTGTTCATCATCATTCCCTACCTGTACCGTATCGCTAAAACCGAGCTGGAATACTAAGGAGACACCGATGGCGAACGCAACCGCAACCGCAAGCGCAGCTGCTCCTAGTTCCGCGCCTGTTGGCGCTCGAACTGTCTCCACCCCCCGGCGCATGAGCTGGTCATCAGCCGCATTGTTCCTGATTCTATTGTTCGCTACGCTGATCTGGCTTTTGCCGTTTTTTAGCGCGCTGCTGACATCGGTACGCACTCAGGATGAGATCTCGCTCAACGGCTTCTGGACGATCCCCAACCAGATCACGTTTAACAATTTCATCGAGGCGTGGAATCGCGGGCGAGTCAGCCAGTATTTGCTCAACAGCTTCATTATCACCCTGCCCTCACTGGTCGGGACGCTGTTTCTCTCGTCATTGGCGGCATTTGCGCTGGCGCGCTACCGTTTTCGAGGGAGTACCGCGCTGTATTTCATGTTCGTCGCCGGGACAACGCTGCCCTTCCAGATTCTGCTGCTGCCCGTGTTCAGGTTGTCCAGCGCGCTTGGCATTTACAATACGCATTGGTCACTGATCGCCATTCATACGGCGTTTCAGATGGGCTTCTGTACTTTCGTGCTGCGAAACTTTATGAAGACGATTCCCAGCGAGATCGTCGAAGCGGCGCGTGTCGATGGGTGCAGCGATTTTCGCATTTACTGGCAGATGATTATGCCGTTGAGCCTGCCCTCACTGGCGGCGCTGGCCACGTTGGAATTTACGTGGATTTTCAACGACTACTTGTGGGCGCTGATTTTGGTGCAGAACGATTCGCTCAAGCCTGTGACCGCCGGATTAGCCAGCTTACAGGGTCAGTTCACAACCAATTGGCCGGTGATTACGGCGGGGTCCCTGCTGGCGATTGTGCCAACGGTGGTGGTGTTCGCCTTCTTGCAGCGCTATTTCATTCAGGGATTGACGCTCGGTTCTAACAAATAAGCGTAATTTGTAGAGTAGGGGCATGATATATCATGCCCCTACTCTGACCGCTATTTACTCCCCCTGCTCAATCGGGCCAAGCTGAACATTCTGAAGGATCTGCTGGCCGATGCAGCGTCCCTGTCGCATCCCATTTTCAATCGCAGCGCGGTAATGAATACCGCCATACATGCGCGAAATCGCCGCCTCAGAAGCCGCTGCCTCGAAGGATGTGAACGAGCGTTGAAGCGGTTCGTGATCGTAGATGATGTGCGTTCTATCGGTGAAAGCGACTGCGCCAAACAGCGATGTTAGAATTTCGGCGGCAGCAGCCGACGTGCCCGAATGCCCCGATGGATATTCTGGGAACGGCGGCGTTTGAATATAGGGCTGCCAACTGCGGGCAATGTATTCGCGGATGTAGGTTTCGGGGCGCAGCAGCATCACCTCATATTTGAGCGACCAGATCGAGATGAATGAGTCGGCCAGTGACATATTGACGAGTGCGTACATACCAGCCGCCTGCTGTAAGTTGAGGTCAAGCTGTTCAACCAACTGAGTTTCGATAGACACCCAATGTCCGGCTGGCGCGCCAGTTTGGCCGGGGGTATCCAGCCAGAAGCGCGCGATGTCTTCTTGCTCGGTGGTCAGGTTATCCCCGACTTCGCGCACTTCATCGGCCTGTGCATAGAACGTCGAATCCGCGTCTTCGCTAAACGGCACATTCAACGGCACATGGCAAACTTCCGCGTAAGACAGACCCAATGGACGCAGCGTACCCCAATAAGGCCCGATGATCGGCGCGCCATCTGTTGTCTGTACATATAGTGACGGGTCGCCCGTTGGCAGTTCGTACTCGCGGCCAAGGTTATCCGTATAACCGTCTGCGGCAATCCATTCGAGCAGCACCGCCGCGATGTCGTCACCATAGGCTACCGAACGTTCGACAACCTCACTGCCAACATCAGCGGTACGCGCTTCGCTTTGTTCCTCGCGCAGCGCCGCGATAGCAGCGACAGTTTCCTCTGATGGGTCATCGAACAACCCTTC
>JACMMD010000819.1 GCA_014379235.1 Anaerolineae bacterium | reverse complement strand
TTGCAAGAGTTGGCCGCCAAGAAACGCCCCGACCAGATGCTCATTGCCGCCGGCTGCCTGTCACAGCGCTATGGTCCGGCAATCATCCAAGAGGTGCCCGGTGTGGATGGCGTCATCGGTACGCGCCGCTGGATGGACATCTTCGACCTTGTAACGCGCCTGCGTAAACGCCGCCATCCTGAGCCGCTGTATCACCTGCCGACGGATGCCCACGTCATCGGCTTGGATGAGCGCGGCGTGCTGCGGGCCAGCGTTCAAGGGGCGAGTGCCTATCTCAAAATAGCGGATGGCTGCCGCCGCCCATGCGCGTTCTGCGCGATTCCCAAGATCAAAGGCACAGCCGTCAGCCGCCCGATTGAGTCGATTGTGGCCGAAGCGGTCAAGCTGCAAGATATGGGCGTCAAAGAGTTGATGCTCATCGCTCAAGACTCGACGGACTACGGCTATGATCTCGGCCTCAAGGATGGTCTCGCCCATCTGCTGGACGCGCTGGTGGAAGCCGCGCCGGAAGTGCCGTGGATTCGCATCATGTACGCTTATCCCGGCTATGTGACGCCACGCTTGATTGAGACAATGGCCAGCCACAAGCAAGTTTTGCCCTATCTGGATATGCCGTTACAGCATGGCAGCCGCGCCACGCTGTTACGTATGAAGCGCCCCGCCAAAATCGAATGGGTGTATGAGACGCTGGCCAATATGCGCGCCACTATTCCGAACCTCGCGGTACGCACCACATTTATCGTGGGCTATCCCGGCGAAACCGACTCAGAGTTCGATGAACTGCTCAAGTTCGTGCGCGATTTGCAGTTTGATCGCGTGGGCGCGTTTACCTATTCGTTTGAGGACGGCACACCCAGTGCCGATCTGGCTAACCCCGTGCCGGAAGATGTCAAACAGGAACGCTACAACGCTCTGATGGAGCTTCAGCAGGGCATCAGCCTCGCTAAAAATCAGGCGTTAGTGGGCAAGACGCTGGATATTCTGGTTGAGGGTCACGGCGAAGGTGAGGACGAGGACGGCAATGCGACAGGCGATACACTGAGCTTAGGGCGCAGCTACCGTGACGCGCCGGAGATTGACGGCTACGTGATTGTCGAGGGCGAACTACCCGCAGGCGAGATCGTCCCGGTGCGAATCACAGGCGCGATGACTTATGACCTGTTTGCGACGGTGGATACGGCTGAACCGATCATCATTCAACCGGGCAAGGTCTATGGTGAGGGTATGATTTCTGTCACGGACATAAATTAACCCGTACATAATTCGCTATAGTGTGTGTATACGAAGGTACGTACAATTGTACTTCTAGTAATTGACCTATAACATGGCAGAGTCGCTAGGAGCAGTTGTGCCCGCCGAAATTACATGGCAACAACAGGGTCGCGTGGTCTATCAACGTTACTCTGGCATACTCACTCTGGATGAACTGCGGCAGGGCAGTATTCTGGTTGCCCAGCACATTAATGCTGGCACTCCCCCAGTTCATGTTATCACGGATGCGCGTGAATTGAAGAAGTATCCAGCCAGCCTAGAGCAAATCAAGAACAGCTTAAGTCAAGCCAACAGGGGTGCTTTAGGTTGGACGGTTCTGATAAGCACCAATTACATTCAGCGTTTTATCGCCACGACGACCAGCCGCCTTGCCAGAGCGCAGTTTCAGGCGGTTTCGTCATTGGATGAGGCGCTGCTGTTCCTCAACAACGTAGATGCCAGTCTGCAATTAGGCTCTCCGACTTCTTAAATCCCAATCGTCGTCCAATTGAGATCGTTTGTACGGGCGAGTCATAACTCGCCCTTTTCGCATCAAGTTAAGGATTTTGAACCCATTAACCCCTTCCTAAATCCCTCCCCGCAAGCGGAGAGGGACTTTGCCCCCGCTATTTCTTGATGCCGACGGCCATGCCATCGCCCACGCCGATGATCGTGCTGAACAGGCGCGGCTCGGCGGCGATCTGGCGATTGAACTGGTCGATCAAGCGGTCATCTTCGTTTTCCGGCGCGAGGATTTTGCCTGCGCGGAAAGCGTTATGCGCGGCCACCATGCCGCCGGAGCGCAGATTATCCAGCGCCCAATTCAGATAAGCGCCATAAGTGCCTTTGTCGGCGTCGATGAACACGAAGTCGAACGGCCCTTCACTGCTGAGTTTTGCCAGCGTATCCAGTGCCGCGCCTTCGATGACCTGTGTTTTATCACTGACACCTGCGCGCTCGAAGCTGGCGCGGGCGATGGCGGCGTGTTTGCCGCTCTTTTCCAGCGTGTACAATTTGCCATCGGCGGGCAAAGCGCGGGCGATCCATACGCCGCTGTAACCGGCCAACGTGCCGATTTCGACAACCTTGCGGGCCCCAATCGAGGTCAACAGGAATTGCAGCAGCCGTCCCTCGAACGGGTCAATCGTAATTTTGGGAAGTCCTTGATGCTCAATCTCGGCGTGGATCGACAGCAGCCCGTCATCCTCTTGCGCGAACAAATCGGTGACATAGCGTTCTAACTGTTCAAGCTGGGAACCACTGATCAAGTCGGCCATAGCACATGCTCCTCGTTAAAATTATAGAGATGTTTCGTAGGGCTGGTCTCAGACCTGCCCCTACTCGTTACTTTCGTCTTCTCCCCATGACGAGTGCTTCTCGACGGGTTTATCACGGTAGATAGCATAATGCTCAAGGTCGCGGGCAACGAACGTGTTTGGGAATATGCTTTGCGCTTCATCGAAAATGTCGCGCTCACGATAGCGGCGCGAGACGTGTGTCAAAATCAGCGTCTTAACGCCAGCATCGCGGGCGAGTGTAGCGGCCTGTTTGGCGGTGATGTGTCCATAAGCGCGGGCGACTTCATTTTCGACTTCGAGAAACGTCGATTCGATCACCAGCGCGTCCGCTCCAGCGACGTATTCCTGAACGTTATCGGTACGCGAAGTGTCACCGATCATCACCAGTTTGATGCCCTGCATCTCGTCGCCAAGCACCATATCGGGCGTGATGATGCGCCCATCAGCCAGCGTGATCGTCTCGCCTTTGACAAGTAAGCCGCGCTCAGGGCCTGCGGGAACGCCAAGCGCCTGCGCCTTTTCCACGAGAAATGGGCTGCGCGCACGCTCTTGAAAGATGAAGCCGTAATTGCCGCTCCCCCGGTGTGTCACCGGAAAGGCGCTCACGGTAAAGTCTTTGGCCTCGATGAACGTTCCCGGCTTGAGGTCAACCAGATGCAGCGGCATGGGCACTTGTACTCCCGGCAGCACCACGTCATACAGCAGCGCTTGAACGCGATCCAGCGCGGACTTGCCGCCGTAGATTTCCAGTTCTTCGATACTCTCCCAATGCACAAACGTTGAGACCAAGCCGCCAAGACCGAGAATGTGGTCGAGGTGGCCGTGCGTCAGCAGGACACGGGTCAGCTTTTTGAAGCCGATACCGCTCCGCAAAATCTGGCGCTGTGTGCCTTCGCCGCAGTCCACTAAAAAGCGATACTCGCCCGCGATGACCGCTTGCGCTGGCAGCCCGCGATGAATCGACGGGGCAGAGGCCGACGTGCCAAGAAAAATAACATCAAACATGCATCATTCTCGCTCGATGGTGATTTGGTTCAAGAAGAGGCGTGTGCCTCTCGGTAGATCGTCGTCCAAAACTGCAAGCCGGGCATTGTTACTGTCCTGATACGCACCGATGGAGATGCTGTACGCCCCACTTGGAATCGACGGTGGCAGGCGCACAAACGTCACTTGAATGAATACGTCACGCGGTTGGAGTTCCATTGGTGTCACGCTCAAGGTATCGGATTGCGCGGCGATCACGGCGGGGTCGGCCAGAATGTGCGTGAACAGCCGTAAATCCGGCGGCAGCAAACCATCGACGCGCCAATAAGTGACAACGGTAACGATGTCGCCGGGGCGATACGCGCCGACGATTTCGCGGTCATAGCCCAAAAACGTCAGGTTGCCCTCGAACTGCACAGGCAGCAGTGCCGCCTCTGCGCCGCCGGGAGATTCTGGCGCGTAGCCTGCCGGGGCTGTCGTCGTGAAGCGCCCAATCGTATCGGCCAGTTCAGCGGCGACATCCACAATCAGCGCCGACTCGGTTGGCACGTCATCATGTTCGGCATCGGCTTCTTGCGGATGCCCCAAGCGCAGCCAATCGCGCAGGCGCGGATGTAGTCCTTCGAGTAAGTCCGCTTCCAGAAGGATGGTCTGATGTTCTTCGCCGCCATTGGGCAGTACCAGACCTGTACCACAATCCGCGTAACGAATCGGCGCATCTTCACGGTGCATCATCAGCGCCAACAGCCGCCGCTGTGATAGGCTTTGCATGGGATTGTTGGGGCTGAGGTCGTCGGTACAGATGACGGTAGGGATGTCAGCAACGGTTCGGTCAAGATAGTGGGCAAGGCGGCCCAAGCGGCTGTCATACGCCTCATGAACATCATCACGCTGCGGCCACAGCACGAACAGATCGCGTCCCATCCAGACGATGTTGAACGCCAGCAGCGCCAGTAAGCCAACCGCCGCCAACCGCCGCGATGTTCTCGGTAAGCTGTTGTACAGGCTGGCCACGCCTAAGCCGAACAGCAGCGCCAATAGGGGCAGTAACGGCGCGTCGGCCAGAAAATCGGGGCTGGTCGAGCGCAAGAAAGCCACAGGTAGCAGTAAAATAGTGGCGATGATTGGTAGGGAGAAGCGCGGCTGTCGCCAATAGCGCAGCGCCGTGATGAAGCCGACGATCACCAGCAGCCAGCTAATCAAATCGA
>JACMMD010000818.1 GCA_014379235.1 Anaerolineae bacterium | reverse complement strand
TGTCCCCACGCTTCAAAAACTACGCCGGGAACGCTGGCGATGATGCTGTTCAGCCGTTCGCGCTGCTCTTGTATTTGCGAACTCAGCGCATCTTTTTCACTTGCGACGAGCTGGCGTTGGGACATCTCGGCCTCGAGCGCTTCTTTAGACTGCTGAACTTGTAGGTACTGGTCAGTGCGCTCTTTCAACAGCCCAACCAGCAGCGCAACAATCGTGGACGAGAACGCCAAGATCACCATGCGCTCGACATCGCCCGAAGAATACCAAGCGAAAGCGAGCGGAACAGCCGCAAGATCAGGCCATGAAAAATGGATACAGGCCGCGATGAAAACCAGCAAGGCGCTGACTAAACCGATTCGCCGTCCACCGCTGAATGCCGCATACACAACTGCGATCAGGTAAATACCTGTCGGGTTGCCGATATGCTCACCAAGTAGCGCCAACACGAACACCACCAGCACAACGGCCAGCGTCACTAGCAGGCCGCTCCATCTGTGCCACCATCTGTCCGGGCGCTGGATTTGTGAAGACGCCATGTCGCTAATTCTGTCCTTCAAGAACTCGGGTTTTTAAGGAGTAGATGTTGATTAGCTGCGGCGCAAGAGCCGAAGACAACACACTATGTGTCGGTTTAATAGTTGCAAGAAAGATACGAATAGCTATTCTATCATAGGCGACGACTGTCACCATTAACGATAGTGAAGCATTGGGCTATGAGGACAATAGTTCGTCGACTTCGGCGCGCGCGGGCATGGCTGCCGCTGCTCCGGGACGAGTTACACAGATCGCGGCGGCGGCATTGGCGAAGCGCAGCGCTTCTGGCAGCGCTTTACCTTCAGCAAGGGCAACGGCGAAAGCGGCGTTGAAGGCATCACCCGCGCCAACGGTATCGACTACTTCGGCCTTGAACGCGGGCACTTGATCGCTGCCGCCGCGCTGCACCCAACACGCGCCGTTTGCGCCCAGAGTCACGACGACGGTTTGCGCGTCATGCGTCAGCAGTGAACGAGCGGCTTCTTCAATACCAGCGTCGGCGGCTGCATCAACGTTAGGGGTCAGGGCGCGTAGTTCGCCTTCGTTGGGGGTGATGTAATCGGCCAGCGCAAGGACATCCGGCGAGAGCGCTCCGGCGGGAGCAGGGTTCAAAATCGTGACGGTGCCCTGCTCTTTGGCGACTTTAAGCGCGTGGGCCACCGTTTCAAATTGCAGACCCAACTGCGTAATCAACACGTCGGCGCGGGCGATGGCGCTCACCGCCTCATCGACGTCGGCAGGCGAGAGTTTGAGGTTCGCGCCCTGTGCGACGACGATCATATTTTCGCCGTCATCTCCAACGAAAATAGTGGCGATGCCCGATGGGTTTTCAAAGTCACGCACGAGGTAATCGGTGTTGATGTTCTCCTGCTGCCACAGCTTCAAGCCGATCTCGGCAAAGCTGTCTTGCCCGACGCGCCCGACGAAGGTGACATCTGCGCCAAGCCGGGCCGCGGCGATGGCTTGATTTGAGCCTTTGCCGCCCGAACCCGTGAGGAAGTTATGGCCGTTCAAGGTTTCGCCGGGACGCGGCAGCCGCTTGAGATACGTGACCAAGTCCGCGTTGAAATCGCCCACCACCACGATTTTTGCCGCCATCAGCTTGTCCCCCGCCTGTTCAGCCACCATCAAACGGCGTAAAGAATAGCGCGAAGGTTGGCTGTCGGCTAGTCAGCGATTATAGCAGTCAGCGAAAGAGTCATAGCTGAAACCTGAGAAGCGGACATGTTGAAAACTACGATACACCATACACCGTCGTATCCGGCGCGAAAGCTACCCACGCGAACCAGAAATGCGGCGCGGCGGATAGCTGGCGAAGCTGACTTCCCGCGAGTTCGCCTTCGGTGGACGTGCCGAACACGTTCCACGCGCTGCCTGTTTGATCGTCACGGATGACCCCGTTCTCATCCACGCTGAACGTGAGTGTTTCGTCGTTGAGTTCTCTGCTGTACAAAGCCGCTGTGCCCACCAAACGTGAGTCGTCGATGCTGCTGCCATCAAGCGCGCTGGCCATTCCATCTTGCCAGATGGCAACGACGCTCAATCCACCGCGTATATCGTTGATAACGCGCTCCTCACTCAAGATGCTGAATGGGTAAGCGATGGTTTCCGGCTCACCCACGAGATAGGCTACTGTACCCGCCAAGACACGCTCGTTCCACGCGAGACGGTCATCGAGTTCGCCTTCAAATAAGAAGGGTGCGGCGGCGCTGTCATAGCCTATATAGGGATTCGTGCCATAGCTGCGGGTCGAGCCTGTCTCGCGGGAAAGAACCTGACCATCGGGATATTGCGCGGCGAAATCGCCAAAGCCGACCACCTGCGACGGCAACAGTGTGAGCATGTCGCCTGTATGGGAGCCGACAATGCCTTCGCCCGTGAACTGCTGCCACCAGCTTTGCGTCCGGTCATCCCACATAATCATGTCACTGTTACGCAGGTTGCCGGAAACGCCGAAACGCAGTATTTCGCCTTCCACGCGGCGATCAAATACCAGTGAGGCGTTACATAACGGGCAGAACGTCACCGCCACAGGCACACCGCCGACGACATCGTTAGCGATTTCGTGCCATATCAGAATAGCCAGAGGATAAGCGCGGGCGTTGTCGTTGATTTCCAGCGCGATCACCGGCGACTGCGGTTGCAACCATTCTCGCGCCGCGTCGATGGATTCGAATACAGGGTCGTCAATCGGTGGGATGCCATCCGGCGGCGCCCCGCCCGAAATAATCTCGCTGTACGGAACGCTGTGCTGGCAGAAGTCGGTTTCGGGCCAATACAAAATCGAGAACCGCAGCATCAGCCCATCTGCGGCTTCATCCGCGAAACAGCTTAACTGCGCCTTTGCTGCCGTCAGACTCATGCACACCACAGCAAATAACGCAGCGATTCGATAGACATAGGGGCAGGTTATAGACCCGCCTCTACATAAAGTCCAAGCGGTGTTATTGGCTTTGTGAAGTACAGAAATCAAGACGGCTGCGGCAACTTTGAGCATGTCACGCCTCGAAACTTAACTGATTTTCGCAACCTCACGCTCTAAGAACGTGTTGGCTCTCTCAAGATCGTTAAACATACTGAGGTACGCATGTCCAAGATTGAAAATAACCATCATCGCCAACATCACCAAACGATCATCAGCCACGACCACGATACGCTTGAGCATCGTGTGATCCATGTACGTTTGTGTTGATCGTAGTTCTTGAAAATTGTACGGGCGGCGCATCTTGCTCGCATCAATCATCAGCAAAAGCGGTGAACGGCTCTGCGTGAGTTTTTCAACGATCAGTTGGTTGGCCTGTCTCGCATCTTGCAAAGTATAGTCGCCAGAAAGTGTCAAAAGCAGCACTTTATCGTGGACGTACCATGACAATTCATATGCCATCTTACTCTCTTTCGGTTACTGGACTGCTTACAGCAGTGATTCTAATTCGCGTGCGAAGCGGGTTGGGTCCAATGGTTTTGAAAAATACGCATCGAACCCGAAACGCAGCGCGTCTTCTCGTGTCTTCGATGTATGGAATGCAGTCACAGCAACACACATGAGATTGGCGGTGACAGGGTTATTGCGAATCTCCGCCAGCAGTTCCCAACCATCTTTACCGGGCAGTGCTAGGTCGATGATGACCGCTTGAAAATCTTGCTCCGCATCAAACAGCATACTGAGCGCTTTTTCCGCATCACCGACGACTTCGTGCGGAATGTTTAAGTGACCGATCACATGCGATACCAGTGCTTGACCATCTGGATCGTCTTCAACGATGAGTATAGATTGTGTCATGGTCGGCATTCCTTTTCCAGTTTTAGAACGTTAGGTATTCACTAAGCTGCGGAATATCCAACAGCAGAATTAAAAGCTCATCCATAAAGGTGTTGGCCGTCAGCGGCTTCGTCAGATAGTTGTGAAATCCCGCCGCGATAGCGCGTTCACGATCACCCTTCATCGCGTGGGCGGTGAGGGCGATCACAGGAATATCCTGCACATAAACCGTCGATCTCAAGGCACTCAAGAATTCCCAACCATCCATCTCAGGCATGGACAAATCCGAGATGACAAAGCGCGGTTTCACCTTCTCCACCAGCGCGACCCCCTCCCGGCCATTGGTCGCGGTATGGACGTTCGCTCCATAAAAATCGAGGATGTACCGGGCGACTTCTAAGCTGTCCGGCTCATCGTCGATGATGACTATATCCCATCCCTTGAGTAAATTAGGGGGTATGTTGCTCATACAGCCGCTCCTTGCGCGATTGTTTCCACTTCTAAAGGTAAAGTTACCGTGAATATGCTGCCCTTACCAACTTCGCTTTGCAGCGACACGTTACCACCCATTGCGCGGGACAGCTTTTGCACGAGTGATAGACCTAGACCTGTACCGCCGTACAAACGCTTTGACGAACCATCCACCTGACGAAACTCCTCGAAGATGTACTCACGAGCGTGAGACGGAATGCCAATGCCAGTATCGCTGACCGCGATTTTCCAACCACCGCTGATGCAGCTTAATTCTAACGTCACCTGACCCTGCTGAGTGAACTTGAACGCATTACCAAGCAGGTTGATGGCCACTTTAGACAGCGCATCTTCATCTCCGAGAATTATAGGCGGCAGATTCGGATCAATGTTGACGATGAACTCCAAGCCTTTTCCCTCTGCCAGCACGCTGACTTCGTTTTGCCATTTGTGCGCCAACCCTTCGGGCGACACAGGCGATTTCACGAGTTCCAGACGTCCGGCTTCAATGCGCGACAGATCAAGGAAATCGTTAATCAGTTGCAGCAGACGCTTACTGTTCATGCTGACGCGCCTGACCATATCTTCGGCGCGGGGACTCAGTTCGATACCCATGCCGCTCAACATGATACTGGTGAAGCCTTCGATAGCGTTGAGCGGGGTTCGCAGTTCGTGAGACATGGTGGAGAGAAATTCGGATTTCAGACGTGAATTTTCTCTCGCAATGCGCTGCGCCGCGAGCGCTTCGTCACGGGCTTCTTCCATTTGTTGGGTACGGTCTTGAACCGCTTGCGCCATATTATTGAAGGCTGTCGCCAACACGCCGATTTCGTCGCTGCGGGTCAGCAATACGCGCTGGTCAAAGTGCCCTTGTGCAATCGCGGACGCGCTGTTGGTGATTTGCGAAATGGGTCGCGTCAAGATGTTCGTCACGATGAAACCGACGAACACCACAATCGCGGAGACGATGATCGCCAGAATGACAATCGTCACCTGCGCCTGATTGAGCGCGCTCAAGGCCTCTTCTTCATTAATCTCGGTGAGCAGTCCGCCTTCTAGCTCCGGTATCCAGCGATAGTTACCGAAAACGGGTACGGCTGGACTGCGATAGTCGCCGTATACACTGCTGCCATCTTGTCCAGCGAGCGCCTGCTCGATGCCCACACTCGTATAGGCGCGATTGAGCAGATAACCCTCAAAGCGACTGGCCGTCAGAAAGTAGTTGTTCTCGCGGCTGACCAGATAAGTTTCGCCCGTTTCACCGAGACCCGTTCGCTCGAACATGATCTGGTTTAACTCTTCGGTGTTGTAGCGAATGGCCGCAACACCGATAAGCTCGTCACCAGCATAGACGGGTGAGGTCGCAATCAGCGCCAGTGTGCCCGACGACACATCGAAGAACGGAGCTTGCAGGTGATCTTCGACCAAGCTGGCGTCGAAGTAGTACTGGCGGTTGACCACACGACCTACGAGTACCTCATCCGAACTGAAGATCACCTCGCCCTGTGGGTTATAGAAAAAGATGTCGTCAATGCTGGTACTGGCATCGGCAATTTGCCGAACGGTGCTGGTGGCGTGTTCAAACAAGCTTTCTTGTGTCACGCTATCATGCTGCAATGACACAAGGAACAATGCTAACTGTTCGCGTCCATCTTGCAGCCATTGGTCAATCTGCTGGCTCTTGAGGATCGAGATCGACTCCAATTGATTGAATATCTGCGAACGACTTTGCGCTTCAACCTGCCGCGCAACAATCGTGGTAATCAACACAATCGGGATGATTGCGACTACCAGAAACAGCGCCGTTAGCCGCAGTCGTAGGCGAGAAAAAAACGGGATATGGGTCGTCGTTGCAGTCTGCATCGTTGACATCCGTATCTTAAGCTGCGTCGTTCGGAAGAAATTCCAGCGTATACACTTCTGACACATCAACTGGCTCTGTGAGAATGCCGCGTTCCACCAGGAAGTCGTGCGTGAACTGCCAGACCTCAGCGTCCATACCGCCCAACTGGTGGCCGGGAACGTTCATGAGCGGGATGGTTGCTTCTAGACGACGAAGCTGTTCCGCTTGAACCAACTCGCTGTTATAGGTTAGCGTGTTTTCAATCGACTGTGCCGGGTTATCGACGACATCCTGTGCGCCTTCGCGGACGGCGGTGACAACTCCGCGAACAGTCTCAGGGTGTTCCGCGATCATCGTTTCGGTTGTGAACACCACAAAGTCATAGGTATCCACGCCGTAGTCGCTCATCAAGATGAACTGGGGATCAAAGCCCGCTTCTTCGACGGCCACGCCTTCGTTGATGATCCACGCCACCATCGCATCGACCTCGCCATTAATCAGCGGCTCAATGCCGAAAGACGTGCGCGCAACCGTGTTGACGGTGCTGGCGGCGATATTCTGCGTAAGCAGCAGAGTCTCGTAAACGGCCCGCGCTCCACCATCGGCCACGCTGACCGTATGACCTGCCAAATCCTGTGGGCGAGTGATGCCGGACTCTGGCAGTGAAATGACCGCTAACGGGCTGCGCTGCAAGACCGACGCAATCGCTACCACGGGTTGGCCAGCGGCCCGCGCCTCGATCAAGCTGGCACTGTTCGACAGAGCAAATTCAGCTTCACCATTAAGCACAGCCTGAATAGGGTCTATGAAACCCGCATCGTTAAAACCGGCTTCGATGAGGTTGACCTCAAGTCCCTGTTCCGCAAAATGTCCGTTGCGTACAGCAGTATGAAATACGGACGAAGAATATTCGTTGATCCACGATAATTGAATACTAACTGCGGTTGGTGCGGGAGTTGGGGTTGCCACCTGAGTGGGTGAACAGGCGACCAGAGATATTAAGATAATGGTGATGATGACAGGGACAATACGTTTCACGAAGATACTCCTTATTTTACGGGTTGTTACTTATTGACAATATATGTCAGATTTTGCTCTCAATTAATTAAGCATTGTTTCATTATTTTACAACAACTATTCAAGTGACGCGGCATCCAATAAATTGCTAGGGGCTTTTGAAACCGATCTCATTGTTTGCCAACGCCAATGGGTCGCAGAAAGATGACGAAGTGTTACATGAAACATACGCCTCGCTGGCGCGAAATTTCAAGTGATGCGTTATTTTCGTTGGGAATTTCTGACCGAACGGTTGGCGTTAATCCATCGAGGTCGGTGTCGATATGTTGCAATTGATTTAACAGATCAATGATATTAGATAACCAATGTCATTACCATTATCCACATGACCAGTATTTTTGTGGTCATGCGGCTTAAGCCAAGTGGTTGCTTGAGCTTCCATCAGTCCACCAATCCACGTCGTATTGACATCGCTAATGTCCCGGTGCATCATCTGGGGAGAGTCGAAATCGTATCCACGCATACATTCCACACCAATTTAAGGAATTTAGATGTTCATCCCCCGCAAACGGTTATTTTGGGCGGTATCGCTCGGCCATATCGTCAACGACATGTTCATGAGTATCGGCTCGGTGCTGCTGGTTTTTACCGCTGCCTATATTTTGCCGATTAGCAACGCGCAGATCGGTATCGCTATCAGCGCGCAGCAGTTCATGGGCGCGGTGACGCAGCCACTTTTCGGCTACATTGGCGATAAACGGGGAGCGCGGCTGCTGGGCGCGGGCGGGGTCGCGTGGACGGTGGGAATGTATATGATAACGCTGCTGCTGGCTGGCAGCGGCCAATTCTGGCTGATGATTGTGCCGTTCGCGCTGGCGGCGCTGGGCAGCGGGGCATTTCATCCGGTGGGCACGATGTACGCGGCGGAATCGGACAAAACCCGCGTCGCCAGCAATCTATCGTATTTCTTTTTCGCGGGTCAGCTAGGCTTGGCGATTGGCCCGGCGACGGTGGGCATTCTGCTAGACGAACTGCACACGCGCAACAACCTGTTTACGCAAGGACTTGGCCCCTTGTTCGCGGGGCGTTTGGCCGAGTCGGGCATTGTGACACCTGTGATGGCGCTCGGCTTGATCGCTATCCCGGTGGTGCTGTTCATGGCGCTGACGATCCCCCGTCAGACACGCCAAACGCGGGCCGCCGCCGCGCAGGCCGAAGCCAATACGCCGACAAAAACGGTTAAGGTGCCGATGAAAGCGTTGATTATTCTGGCAGTGGTGGTGGCCATGCGAAGCCTCGCGCAGCCGGGTATCGTGCCGTTCATCCCGCGTATGTTTCAGTTACGCGGTTGGGATAGCGCCGAATATGGCATCATTACCAGCCTGTTCTGGTTCGCGTCAGGGGTTGCGGGCGTGTTGTTCGGGATGCTGGCTGACCGCTACCGCTACGACACGCGCTGGATTACGGCCATCAGCCTAATTTTGTCGGCGCCGTGTATCTTCCTGCTGCCGTTCGCTGACGGTATTGTGGCGCTGATTCTAGCGCTGTTGGCTGGCGGCTTATCAGGCGGGTCGCACAGCTTGATTATCGTCACGGCGCAGCGGCTCGTACCGGGTCGCAAAGGCTTCGCGTCGGGCGCGATCATGGGCTACTTGTTCGGCACAGGCGCCATTGGCAGCCTGCTCATCGGGCAGCTTTCGACCACTCTCAGCCCTGACCCATTACAGGGACTGAGCATCGTCTTTCAAGGCGTGGCGATCATTACGGTGATTTCGGGTATCGGGTCGCTGTTCTTGCCGAAGGATGAGCCGGAAGCCAAAGACCCCGAACCCGCGCCCATTCGCGGCGAGGCAGTTCCAGCAAGCTAAAAAACAAAAGCCTAATGCTGGGAAGCAGCGCCGCAGAGAAAAAATTAAACCTTTTATGTTTTACCTGCTGCCCTGCTCATACCTGTCTTTGCCCTGCGCTCCACACTTATCTATACTATATTCGGCTGCGTCCTCACAGAATAGGCTATTTCTATGCCGCGTATTTTTGTTTCATATCGTCGAGCAGACAGCATCACCATCACCGGGCGCATCTATGATCGCCTCGTCGCCGTGTTTGGCGAAGATGGTGTCTTTAAGGATGTCGAGGATATTCCCTTCGGCGTTGACTTCCGCAGTGTGATCGAGCATGAGATTGACCAATCCGAGATCGTACTGGTCATTATTGGCCCGAACTGGGTAACAGTCACCGACACGGACGGCAATCGACGGCTCGACAATCCGAACGACTTCGTGCGAATCGAGGTCGAGACGGCGATCAAACGCCCAACC
>JACMMD010000817.1 GCA_014379235.1 Anaerolineae bacterium | reverse complement strand
GCGCGGCGGCTTCAACGTCACCTTTCTGGGCCTCGGCAATTATCAAAAGCTGCTGGCAGGCACGGAGCAGCGGCATTTTCTCGGAAAATTAGGCGAACCGTCGCTGGCGCAGTGGGCGCTGCTGGCGGCCTTTTTAGCCGTGATGCTGTGGATGCTGACGCAGTATGCCCGCAGCCCCGGTTGGCGCATCTTCGGGCTGGTGATGCGTACTCTCGCTATCGCGCTGGCAGTCGGGCTGTTCGCGCTGACCGTGTTTACGCTGGCCGAAGGCGGCCTGCCGGGAACGCTGGTGGTCACGCTGATCTTTGTCTTCACGGGCGTGTTTTTCCAATACCTGATCGGCTTGGGGCTGGCGCTGTTAGTGACGCAGAACCTACGCGGCAAGCGCTTTTTCCGCGTGGTTTTCCTGATGCCGATGATGATTACGCCCGTCGGCATCGGCTTCCTGTTCCGCATGATGGTCGATACGGGGAAAGGGCCATTCGCGCCCATCTGGAATTTCTTGGGGCTGCAAAGCATCTCGTGGGTCGATACCCCATCGGGGGCGCGAGCGGCGGTGATGATCGGTGACATCTGGCAGTGGACACCGTTCATGTTCATCATTCTGCTGGCCGCTTTGGAAGGCACATCGCGCGAACAGATCGAGGCGGCGCTGGTGGATGGTGCGAACCGTTGGAAGATGTTCCGCTACATCATCCTGCCGCAGATCGCCCCGGTGAGCATCACCGTGATTCTCATCCGCATCATCGAGGGCTTTAAGATCATCGACATGGCGCAAATTTTGACGGGCGGCGGGCCGGGCACGGCCACTGAATCGATGACACTTTACGCCTATAACGCATGGCGTACTCAAGACTTTGGCGTATCGTCCGCAATTGGCTATATCTTGCTGTTCATAGTGACTTTCATCGCAATGGTGATTGTCAATATCATCCGTCCGCGTGTTGTGGAGCGCCTCTAATGCTAACTCGTTTCTTCAAAGCCCCTAATCCGTTCGACCCTTCCCCCGGCACGAAAATGTTTTCGTACCTCATTCTCGGCTTCTGGAGTTTCGTGGTGATTTTCCCGTTCTATTGGCTGTTGGTGACGGCCTTCAAGCTGCCCGTCGATGTCAGTTCCGGGCCGAAGTACATCCCGTTTGTGGACTATCAACCATCGCTACATGCCTTTCAAGAACTGCTGTGGGAAAGTGGCAATCTCGTCACGCGCCCGTACACCAACACCGTGATCGTCGGGTTGAACAGCGCCATTTGCGCTGTCGTTCTCGGCGCGATGGCGGCGTATGCGCTCATCCGTTTCGACTACCGCCCCAAGCCGGGCCTCGTGGTGACGTTCATCGGCTGTGTGGCGCTGTCGATTGGATTAATCGCGCTCGGCGTGGCATGGCAAATCGCCGTGCTTGTGGCCATCGCGGTCTTTTTACTGCTGGCGCAAACCATCGGCAAGCGCTTCAAGGGCACGATGGGCAACAACGACATTTTCTTCTGGCTGGTATCGCAGCGTATGTTACCGCCCGTAGCCGTGATTATCCCGATTTACATTTTGTTCCAGCGCTTTGGCCTGCTGAACACCCACGCAGCACTGATTAT
>JACMMD010000816.1 GCA_014379235.1 Anaerolineae bacterium | reverse complement strand
GGGCGAACACATAGGTTCGCCCCTACCATAATTCGTCGTTAAGCGTATCCAAGACTTTGCAGATACGCGAGATTGCGCTTGGCACTATCCAACGGATTAAGACCCAACTCCGGCAGAATGTCCTGCTCGATATTGGCCCAACCGTTGAAATCCAGATCGCGCAGCACATCCAAGAAGCCCACGAAATCCACCGATCCCTGACCGAGTTCGGGGAACACGTTCATCTCGACGCCTTTGAAGTAATCCCACTCATTAGCGCGAACGGTAGCCAGCACTTCTTTATCGCACTCTTTGATATGTAGATACTTGACCCGCGAACCCGAACGCTTTGCCAGATCAACCGGATCATCGCCGCCATAGGTGCAGTGCGCCGTATCGAGGCACAGATTGACGTAAGCCGGATTGGTGTCGTTCAGCAGGCGGTCAACTTCTGCGCCCGTTTCGACATACGCGCCAACGTGCGGATGATAGACCGCTTTCAGGCCGTACTCTTCGAGCGCGACTTTACCGTAGGCATCAGCATTCGCCACGAAGCGTTTCCAGTCGTCGCCAGAGAGGCCATCTTCAGGCCGCACACGCCCCGCCCTCGCATTACGGTTCGGGCTGGCGAACAGCGCATCAGACAATACGGCCCACTCGCAGCCCATTTTCGACAGCAGCCTTGTCGTGGCCATCGTCTCGTCGTATTCGTCCTGCTTGGCCGCCGGATCAGCCAGATTGATCTGCAAATAAGCGGCCAACAATTCGAGTTCGTACTCGTCAAGCTTGGCGCGCAGCAATCCCTCGTCCTGCGGCAAAAAGCCATAGGGGCCAAGTTCCATGCCCTTGTAACCGGCCTCGTGGATTTCGCTCATGACCTTTTCCCACGGCGGCACGTTGGGCGTATCTTTCATGAGAACGCCCCATGACACAGGCGCGGACGCCAGTTTGATTTCCATTGTTCACTGTCCTTTCTCGAAACGTATTTGTAGGAGCAAGGCATGCCTTGCCCTCTCGTATCCGCTAGTTATAGTAGCGCTGATCTTGACGCCCATCCTCACGGGCGGCGACCAATTCGCGTGTGCGTTCATCGGCGGTGACTTCCGCGCCGAATACATCCCACCAAACATTCGATCCCGCCAGACCGCGATAACGTTCTGTCGGCACGACGATCATGCAAGTGCGCGTCTCGGCCCGTGCTTCTTCCCCCGCTTGCGCGAACTCGTCGGCATCATGAGCGTCCCACGCCCTCGCCCCCATGCTCTCAGCGTTCTTGGCATAATCGACCTGCACGAACTCGCCATCATCGAGCTTGCCCGTCGCCTGATTGCGAACCTTGAACTCGTTGCCGAGACTGTGACCAACGAGCGCTTTTTGATGTCCGTGTATCGACTGGTAGCCGTCGTTATGCACCAGAATGAGTGTAAGCTTGGTGCGTTCTTTGGCCGCCGTGACCAGTTCCATCGGGTGCAGCATGTAGTTGCCATCACCGATCAGCACGTAAACCTCACCCTGTGGCTGTGCCAAGCGCACGCCGATAGCCGCCGGAATATCGTAGCCCATGCACGAGTTCCCGAATTCGAGATGAATGCCGCGCCCGTTGCTGGCATCCCACAGCTTTTCCAGATCGCCCACAGCCGTCCCTGCGGCGCAGATGATCGTATCTCCCGGCTGCGCCTGCGCGTTCATAATGCCGATCAACTGGCCTTGGCTTATGCGTTCATTGGGATGTTGAACGTAAACTTCAGTTTGCAGCGTCTCTTGCCATGCCTCGCGCTCGACGGCGATTTCTTCGACGTAAGCGGGGTTCGGACGAATGCCCAAACCGCGTCCGGCGGTCAGCAGCGCCTTCAATGACTCACGTGCATCCGCGACGATAGGCAGTGCGCCGAGCTTATAGGCATCGTGTCCACTGACATTCAGGCTGATGAATTTCACGTCGGGGTTTTGGAACGCCGAGTTTGAGCCAGTTGTGAAGTCAGACAAGCGTGTGCCGACCAGAATCACCACATCCGCGTCAGCGCCGAACTTGCCCGCGAGCGGCGTGCCCGTCGGCCCGCCGCCCCACAGCGCGTAATCCGAGCCGTTCTTGAGGGCACCGCGTCCCGCGAACGTTTCCACAACCGGAATGCCGAACGCTTCTGCGAAATCGGCCAGTTCCGCCCACGCCTGCGAGTAGTGAACGCCGCCACCCGCGACGATATACGGGCGACTAGCGCTTTTCAGCAGGTCAATCGCTTCGCGGATGCGCTGCTGATCGGGCTGGCGGCGCTCGATACGCCAGACGCGCTTGTTGAAGAAGTTCACCGGATAATCAAACGCCATGCTCTGAACGTCCTGCGGCAGCGCGATAGTGACTGCTCCGGTTTCAACGGGGTCGGTTAGCACACGCAGCGCTTCCGGCAGTGAGGCCAAAATCTGTTCGGGGCGTGTCACACGGTCAAAGAAGCGGCTGACCACGCGGAAACAGTCGGTCACGCTCATATCCATCGAGATCGGATGCTCGATGTCTTGCAGCACCTGACCTTGAAAGCGTGTCGCGTAGTAATCCGATGGCAGCAGCAGCACCGGCAGTCGGTTGATCGAAGCCGTGCCAGCGCCCGTAATCATGTTGGTCGCGCCCGGCCCGATGGAACTGGTGCAGGCCATCGTCGCAAGGCGCAAATTAGCTTTAGCAAAGCCTGTGGCGGCGTGAACCATCGACTGCTCATTCGTCGGCTGATGATAAGGCAGGTCATCGCCATACTCGACCAGCGCCTGACTCAGCCCCGATACGTTGCCATGACCGAATATGCCCCAGATGCCGGGGATAAATCGCCGCTGTTGGCCATCGAATTCGCTGTACTGCACCTGTAAGAACTTGACGATGGCTTGCGACAGCGTTAAACGAATGGTCTCCTGACTTAAAAAGGGTCTATACATTTTTCACGCCTCTACTACTCAACAAACCGAATTTTTTGCTCTCTAGCCGGAGAATTTATTCTCCGGTTTGAAACATTATTTCCGTAAACTGGTGACATCTTCCCATTGGCCGCTGTCCCACGAGCGCACCATCGCCGCATGAACATTAGCGACTGCTAACGCTTCGGTAAAACCGGGCTGCGTCTGCTGGCCATCAGCGACAGATTTCAGCCAGTTGTAAGCCTCGATCACTTTCAAGTCCTCGTAGCCTAATCCGCTGCCTTCGCCGGGGTTGAAATTGCCGTGATCGGGATATTGATCGCCGCCGACAAGACGGATAAAACCATCATGTTCGCCGTCTGGCGTTGGCGCGTAGACCTGAAGCTCGTTCATGCGCTCGAAGTTCCACGCCAGCGCGCCTTTTGTGCCGTTGAGTTCAAATGCGAACTCGTTCTTGGGGCCGAAGATCGTGCGGCTGACTTCCAACGTGCCGCGAATGCCGTTCTCGAATTCCACCAGCGCGCCGATATAATCCTCATTGGTGACGGGATAAGTCGGGTCGCCGGCCCTACCGACGGAATAATGGGTGCCTGTGCCGGGTATAGGCTTGGGCCGTTCAGGAATGAACGTGTGTTGATTGCTGACCAACCGTTTGATCGGGCCGGCCAACATCAGCGCCATATCGGTGGCGTGCGACATAATATCGCCCAACACGCCGTAACCCGCGCTGGCCTCATCGAAGCGCCACGACAGCAGACCATACGGATTGCTGCCATACATCGAGAAGAAGCGTCCACGAAACTGTGTTAGGTCGCCCAGTTTGCCGCCGTCGATCAGCTTTTTCGCGTGGCGCACCAGCGGCGCCCAGCGATAGTTAAAGCCCACGAAAGCCAGCACTCCGGCGCTGCGGGCAATGGCTTCGATTTCGGCGGTTTCTTCGGGAGTTCGCCCGACGGGTTTCTCACAGAAGATATGCTTTCCGACGGCGGCGGCGGCTTTCACAATCTCAACATGCAGGTTGTTCGGGGTGGCGATGTTGACCACTTCAACGTCGGGATGGGCGATGACCTCATGCCAATCCGTCGTCCACTGTCCGAAGCCGAGCATGTCCGCCGTTTTTTCGGCGCGCTCTTGAACGTTATCCGAGCAGATCACCAACCGCGCCGATAAGCCAGCATCGGGGAAACGCTGCGAAATCATCTGGTATGAGCGGCTGTGAACCTGCCCCATCCAGCCCATGCCGATGACGCCTACTCCAATCTTACGAGATGCCATGTTGTAAGTCCTGTTTTGTGTCTATATGATTTTATGTTTATAGGGCAGGTCTGAGACTTGCCCCTACAGGTTGTTTATTGATACTGACGCAGTTTTTCCAGCACTTTGGGCCACACTTCCGGGTTCACCAGATGCGGCGGTTGTTCGCCACGCGCCACCATGAACACCTGCTCCAACGCCATCTCGTAGATACGCGATTTGGAGTCCTTCGTGCCGGATGCGATATGCGGCGTGACGACGATCTTGGGATGCTGCAAAATGGAGTCATCGGCGGCGGGCGGTTCGGGATCGGTCACGTCCAGCCCAGCGCCGAATAAGTGGCCACTGTCCACCGCCGCGATGAGGGCGCTCTCGTCCACATGTCCGCCGCGTGAAGTGTTGATGAAAATCGCGCCGGGTTTCATCTGGGCGAAGCGTTCGGCATTCATGATCTTGTGCGTTTGCTCGTTGAGCGGCAAATGCAGCGATACCACATCCGACGAACCGAGCAGCGCTTCAAGCGTGGGCAGCAGCGTGATGCCCAAGTCGGCGGCCAGAGTCGGCGCGGCATAAGGGTCGTAAGCAGCAACTTTCATGCCGATGCTTTGCGCGATGCGGGCAAC
The DNA here is from genome assembly GCA_014379235.1 of Anaerolineae bacterium. Lineage (GTDB taxonomy): Bacteria > Chloroflexota > Anaerolineae > Aggregatilineales > Phototrophicaceae > JACMMD01. Next base: position 131 of record JACMMD010000816.1, on the reverse strand, counting down.
ATGCCCGCCGATGCGCCCGAAGCCGATCAGTCCTAGCTGCTTCCCGAACAATTCAACAGCCTGATAATCTTTGTAAAAGGCTGATTTCGTGCCTGTTTTCAGCCCGTGACGCATCTCGACTTCGATGCTTT
>JACMMD010000815.1 GCA_014379235.1 Anaerolineae bacterium | reverse complement strand
CTTCGGCTGCGCCGTTCTTCTCGATCAACTGCTGTACGGCGAACTCACCCACCATGCGCCCAATCGTCACTTCGTCGAGGCCGACGACAGTCACGCAGCCTTCAACATAGCTGAACAAGCACACGACAGGAATACCCGCCGCCGCCGCACGTTCCATCGCCGGGCCGAACGCCTGCGTGTCAATGGGGTTGAGCGAGATCACGTCCACGCCCTGATTAACAAGGTCTTCAAAGGCTTGCACTTGGCGGCTGACATCACCCTGCCCACTAGTCACGGTCAATTCAAAGCCATAACGCCGTGCAGCTTCTTCGCCGCCCTGTACCTGTGCAATCCAGAATGGATTATCCGTACCAATCTGTACCAGCCCGATGCGAATCGGTTCATCTTGACCGAATACAGGCAGTACAGCGACAATCAGGGCTACAAGAACGAATAACGTGACGATTTGTAATGCGCGTTTCATGTTGGGTCTCCTCTAGTTGCAAGAAATATTTTCAGAGCGATCTTTACTATCTCATCACATGCTGGCTTTAGTGGCTATCTGTGACTCCTTACTCGTATCGGACGATAACTTAACGACAGCGTTTCTGAAGCGCGCCTCAGAGTCATGCAAGTGTTCCATGATGACTGTGTATGCGCCTTCAGCGTCCCGGTTTTTGATGCACTCGAATAGGTGGATATGCGCGTCCAAACCTTTGCCAACCGCGCCCGGTACACGATAACCCTCTGCGATTACGTCGCGCAGTTGGTCAACCAGCGGCTCAAGCAGCACACTGAGAAAAGGGTTATGGGTGGCTTTAGCAACCGAAAGATGAAAATCGAGGTCAGCCTGCGACCAGCGCTCAATCGAACCCGCGTGGTCACGCATCCGCGTCAGGCAATCTTCCAGCGTGGCGAGGTCTTGTTCGTCGGCGCGCTGTGCCGCCAGACGAGCATTTGAGCCTTCGAGTATCCGGCGTGCTTCGTACAGTCCATCAATGGATTCGTATGCGCCGATCAAACGTAAATAGCGCCCTAACGCGCTGCTGGTGAGGCCCGCGTTTGGCTGTGAAACCACCGCCCCGCTGCCATTGAGGATGTCGATTAAGCCGCGTTCTTGCAAAAACTTGAACGCCTCGCGCACGACATTGCGGCTGACACCAAACTGCTCTGCCAACCGCTGCTCTGAGGGAAGTGTGCTGCCGATGTTCACCGAACCAGAAAGTATCGCATCCTCGATTGAATCCGCGACCTGTTCGGATAGGCGTTTACGTTCAACTTTATTAAAGGTTTTCACAAGAATTCGTCTGCAAATTTAATCTTTAGCAACACTTTAGCGCGAAATCAGCAGATACGCAATAGCCCGACTATAGAGCTATTCTACAAGTTGCATTTTTTTTCGACCCTCATTGAAATGCGTAGGGGGCATTCAGTTGAACGCCCCCTACAGAGAAACCATTACCGATTGCTTAAGTTATTCCGCTGCTGGTGGCGGTGCGTTAATGAATGTCGTGAAGAACGCCGTAAAGTACGTGAAATCACCCGTGCGCCCTGTATGCGTAGGGCTTTCGGCATCCCACTGTGCGACGTATGACGCAACAACATCGTTGGCATCCAGCATCGAGCCATCATGGAACGCGACACCTTCGCGCAGGTGGAATGTCCACTCGGTCAGGTCATCGTTCACGTCCCACGATTCCGCCAGACCGGGGATCACTTCGCCGCTGCCGATTTGATAGTCAAGCAGCGATTCGATGATCTGTTCGCAGACCTTGAAGCTCTCGCCGTCGCTCTCATCCGAGCAGTATAGGCTGATCGGTTCGTTACCCTGCATGAAAACGATGTTATCGTCGTCAGGGTCTTCCATGATCGCCAGATTTTCCTGCCCGACGCTCTGAGCGTGGCCATTAACAATACGCGCTTGATAAGCCGCGCCGTTACCACCATGGGCAATCGTCACCATCGGCACGAGGTCACGAATGGCCTCATTCGCTTGAAGATAATACGGATAGCGTTCTTCCGGCGTAGCCTGCTGTGCGCCAAGCGCCAGCGGTTCGGTGATTTCATCGAACTTATCACCGAATTGATCCGGTGCACCCGACCCAAAGTGCGTATCGAAGAAGTTCGTCGCATCCGGGTAGTCGAGCGTCCAGCCAAGCAGCACCATCGGCAGTTCGCCAGCCAACGCCGCATCAAGGAAAGCGCCGGACTCCATCGACTGAACTTCAACTTCGATACCGACTGCTGCTAACTGCGCCTGAATGTCCTGCGCCACAATGCCGGGAGTCGGCAGATAGCCGCGCACCACGTCACGATAGCTCAATGTCGTAGAGAAGCGAATGCCGTCGGCACCACGCGGATAACCCGCATCATCCAGCATTTGCTCGGCCAGCGCCACATCAAAAGCAAGCGGTTCAACTTCCGCCGTATGACCGAAAATCATCGAGGGCACAAACTGGTCTGCCACTGACGATCCCGCTGGATAGAAGTTATCGACGATGCGCTGCTTATCGATAAGTTGGGCCATCGCCTGCCGCACGTTCACATCATTGAACGGCTCGAAGCGGTTGTTCAAACTCATGTACATGATGTTGCCCGCCGGACGCTCGAACAGTTGCAAGTTCGGGTCATTGCGGATAACCTCAAAGTCGCCGGGGGCAGGGTTGTCGATACCATCGACTGTGCCCGCTTGCAGTTCAACGAGGCGCTGTGCTGCTTCGGTGCTCCAACGGAAAATAGCCGTCGGCTCAACTGCTGGCGTACCCCAGTAGTTCTCGAAGCGTGTCAGCACGATCTCGTTGCCTAGGTCCCAGTTTTCGAGCATGTAGGGGCCTGTGCCAATGGGGTCAGTGAGCAAATCGCCACCGCCACCTGTCGCTTCGAGATACTCTGAGGGGTGAATACCCAGTGTCACAAACGCGGCCTTAGACGGCAGCGCCGGATCGGGAACGCACAACGTAAAGTGTACTGTGAGTTCATCAACTGCCTCGATTGATTGAATCGAGCCGCCATAGTCGCAATTTTCCGCCGAAACTGACATGAGTTCCATGTCCTGACCTGCTGCCGGGGCAACGAGGAGAGTCAACGCCGCGATGAGCGCGAAGGCGAAGGGGAACAAACGAAGAACCGATCTCATACAAAGCTCCTAGGTTATAGGACTGCGAAACGATACATTGCCAATCAGAGCGAGTTTGGTTCAGACTAACGTTTATTTGCCGTGCTAGTCGGATATTAGTACATTTTTTAGAGAAATTTACAAATTTTTGCATACGCACTGCAAAAGGGAGAATGTGACATCAATGAAAATCAGCACCATGAACTGGATGCAAGTAGAAGCCTACTTGAAAAACGATGACCGCTGTGTGCTTCCGCTCGGCAGCACCGAGCAGCACGCCTACCTCAGCCTGAGCGTAGACAGTATTCTCTCCGAGCGCGTGGCCACTGAGTCGGCTGAACCGCTTGGCATCCCCGTATTTCCGGTGCAGCCCTACGGCATTACGCCCTATTTTCGTGCTTTTCCCGGCACGATCACGCTGCGAATGGAAACGTATTTTCACGTCGTGCGTGACATTCTCGACCATATGGCCGACACAGGTTTCAAGCGCATCCTGATCGTTAACGGTCACGGCGGCAACAGTCCGGCGGGAGATTTTGCCCGCGAGTGGATGGTTGACCACCCCGGTGTGCGCGTAAAGTGGCATAACTGGTGGAGCGCGCCACAAACGTGGAAGCGTGTGCAAGAGATCGACACGATAGCATCACACGCATCATGGATGGAAAACTTCCCATGGACACGATTGGAAGGTGTCGCGCTTCCCGACGAGCAAAAGGCCGAGGCGGACGTTGCCTTGATGCGCCTGCTAACGCCGCCCGAAGTGCGCCAGTATCTCGGTGATGGCAACTTCGCAGGTTATTACCAGCGCCCTGACGAAGAAATGCTTTCGATCTGGAACATCGCTATCGAAGAAACGCGGGCGCTCCTGACTGATGGCTGGCGGCAAGCATGAAACTGCTCATCTGGGGCGCGGGTGCTATCGGCGGCACGATGGGCGCATATCTAGCACGGGCCGGCCACAATGTTACGTTTGTAGACCGTGCCGCTGAACACGTCGCCGCGATCAACGCGAACGGCTTGCAAATCACAGGGCCGGTGGATGAATTCGTCGTCCATGCGCCGGCCTTCACGTCGGAAACCATCAGCGGCCAGTTCGATACCATTCTGCTGTGTGTCAAAGCCCACGATACCGAGTCCGCCGCCCATGCCTTACTACCCCACCTTAGCGAAACTGGGCATGTGGTTTCGGTTCAGAATGGCCTCAACGAACTAACCATCGCTTCGGTTGTCGGTGAGCCTCGAACCATCGGCGCGTTCGTCAACTTCGGCGCGGACTATATGGAACCGGGCGTGATTCAGCGCGGCAACCGTGCGACGGTGGTCGTCGGTGAACTCGACGGGCAAACCACGCCGCGCATTCAATTGCTCTATAAAGCGTTTCTCGACTTCGATGACCGCGCCATATTGACCGACAACATCTGGGGCTATCTGTGGGGCAAGCTGTCTTACGGCGCGCTGCTGTTCGGCACAGCCGTGACCAACGACTCGATAGCTGATTCGTTGGCGATGCCGGAGTATCGCGCTATGTACATCGAGCTTGCGCGTGAAGTCCTGCGCGTCGCACAAGCGCGGGGCGTTACGCCGGAAGCCTTCGATGGTTTCGACCCTCGCGCTTTTATGCCCGGAGCGAGCAACGACGAAGCCAACGCATCGCTTGATAAACTCGTTGCCTTCAATCGTAAGTCGGCAAAATCGCACAGCGGCATCTGGCGCGACCTCGCCGTGCGTAAGCGCCGCACCGAAGTCGATGCCATTGTGTATCCGGTGGTCACGCTCGGCGCAGAATCTGGTATCACAACGCCGCTGACAAAGCGGCTCGTCGAGCTAATCCACGACATCGAAAACGGCGTTCGACCATTAGCAACAGCCAACCTTGACGAGTTAAATGCTGTTCTAAATTAACTTGGCATCTTGGCGGTTCAATAAGGATTATCAATATGAATATCGAATTCAGCGGGAAAACGGTCATCGTCACAGGCGCGGCGCACGGCTTTGGGCGGGCAATCAGCCTTGCCTTCGCGCAGCGTGGCGCGCAAGTTTGGGCCTGTGATGTTCAAGCCGACGGGCTAAACACCACTCGTCAGCAGTGTTTAGACGAGGGTGGACAATGCGAGGTGCGAACCGTCGATGTCTCTAACCATGCCGCCGTTCATGCCTTTGTCGCTGAGGTTACGCAGGCGGCGGGCAAAATCGACGTGATTGTCAACAACGCGGGCGGTGTCCTCGGCCAAGTTGGGCGTCCGTTGGAAGAGGTTACGCCCGACGAGTGGAATCGGATCTTCGGCGTGAACACATCCGGCGCGTTCTACTTTGCCCAAGCCGCCGCACCTGCGATGAAAACCGCGAAGTTCGGGCGCATCGTCAACATCTCCAGCGGCGCGGGACTTGGCATTAGCCTGACGGGAATTCAGGCATATGCTTCGGCTAAAGCCGCGCTCATCGGACTCACCCGCCAATTAGCGCATGAGCTTGGGCCGTGGAACATCACTGTAAACAGCATTGCGCCGGGTTTTGTACGCTCTAACCCCACCACCGAGCGCCAATGGGAGTCCTATGGTGCGGACGGCCAGCGCGCACTCATCAACAACATCGCGCTCAAACGGCTTGGCAGCGCGGACGACATCGCTCATGGGGTTTTGTTCTTCGCGTCAGATTACGCCAACTGGATCAGCGGCCAAGTGATTTCAATCGACGGCGGTAAGTAACAGCGTTAGGGCAGCGCCTCGCGCAGTTTCCGCAAGAAGTTGCCGGACATGACCGCTTCGACATCGGCATCGCTGTAGCCGCGTTCGCGCAGCCCCGCGCCGATCTTCCACAGGTCGGACACCGAGTCGAGTTCTTCCGGCACACCATCCGATCCGACTCCGGCGAACCAGTCGGTGCCGATGCCAACGTGTTTGGCACTGCCTGTTAGCTGGCAAATGTAATCCACCGCGTCCAGTACCCGCGAGAATGGCGTTTGATCGCCCGGTTGATAATCGGTTTTCCAGAACAGATTCAACATCACCAGTCCCATTACGCCATCCCGTTCAGCCAACAGTTTAATCGCCTCGTCGCTCAGGTGACGATCCGTATCACAAAAATGGCGCGGGTTGGCATGGCTGGCGATGATGATTCCCTCGTAGGTTTGCAGTGATTCCATACAGGCTTCTTCGGCCATGTGCGACAGGTCGAGAATCGCGTTGTATTTGGTCATCTCGACGAGCAGTTCGCGCCCAATATCGGTGAGTGGGCCGGGAGCGCGTGTGCCACCTGCATAACGAGTGCGACTCCACGACGTACCCAGAATGCGGATGCCTCGCTCGTACCATTCGCCAAACTGCTTGGGTTCGATAACGGGGTCTGCTCCTTCCATCAGCAGCACAAACCCCTGCTGACGTTTTGTCGCGTCTG
>JACMMD010000814.1 GCA_014379235.1 Anaerolineae bacterium | reverse complement strand
GACATCGCGCCGGAAGTGCCGGACGTGTTTTATGGTGACGAAGGGCGTATCACACAGGTAGCTATTAACCTGCTGTCGAATGCGTTCAAGTTCACCGCTAACGGCACGGTTCGGCTGGAAATGACGTGGGAGAACGACGCGCTGCTGATGCGCGTGATCGACACCGGCATCGGCATCGCGCCCCATGCGCTATCGTACATCTTCGATGAGTTCCGGCAGGTGGACGCGACTTCGCAGCGCAAGTACGGCGGCACGGGCTTAGGCTTGGCGATTGTACGCAAGCTGTGCAACCTGATGGGCGGCAATGTGAATGTCGAAAGCGCGCTCGGCGCAGGCAGCATCTTTACGGTGACTCTGCCCTTACATGCCGTAACGCCAGCATAGTGTTGGTTTTTGTATAACGAATTGACGCAGTGCAGAGACTATTCGAACGTGCGACACGTATTTAGAGACAAGTGAGATCGGGCATCATCATGACGACGTTGGAGCAGCAAAGGGACTCTATGCTTAACACAAACGCGGTACCCCAAAACCTTTTAGCTCAATGGGACGTGCTGGTTGTTGACGACGACCCTTACAGCTTACAAGTGGCCACCATCATCCTCAGCCACTATGGCGCACAGGTGGCCACGGCCACCAACGGCCAAGAAGGACTCGAATCCGCGCGGCGTTTGCGCCCGCGCCTGATTATCGCTGACCTGTCGATGCCTGTTCTCGATGGTTGGGGCATGGTCGAGCAGTTGAAAAAAGACCGCGCCACGATGGACATTCCGGCGATTGCGCTGACGGCCCACGCCATGATTGGAGATCGCGCCAAAGCAATGGCCGCTGGTTTTCATAATTATCTGACGAAACCGCTCACGCCCTCGACTTTCATGAATGATCTGATGCGGCTGCTGGTGGATATTCCCGAACTGTCCGGTCATCTGAATATGGGGGACTAAGCGATGAACGTCACAGATTGGCATGTGCTGGTGGTCGAGGATGACCACTATGGTTGGGAAGTCGTGTCGCGCATGTTGGAGTTCCGGCACATTGGCGCGGACATCGCCACCACTGCTGAGGATGCGCTCGAAGCGCTGGCGACTCAGCCCTACACAGCGGTGATTATCGACCTTGCGCTGCCGGGGATGGATGGTTGGTCGCTGTTGCAGCAGATCAAAGACAACGCCGATACCGCGCATCTGCCGTGCATCGCCATGACCGCCTATCACGATTCGCGGGTGGCGCAGGAAGCGCGGCGGGCGGGTTTCGTGGGCTACTTCCCGAAGCCGCTCAACACCAGCTTCGCGGAAGAAGTCGAGAAGACATTGGCGAGCCTTTAGCGGTTAGCCATTAGCTTTGAGTAGGGGCGACACATGTGTCGCCCGTCGTGCGGAGTCAAAATGTTGGCTCTCTAGCCGGAGAATGAATTCTCCGGTTTTTTAATTACTCATCCGAGGATTGAAATCCTCGGCTAGAAGGCATTAAGAATCAATTTCTCCCCTCCGTCTCTCGTCCCACTGAGCCTCTGAGTTGAGCCTTTTCGCTGGCGAAGCAGAGTGCTTGCAGTTACTATTACTTCTCTCAAAATACATTGAAAGAAGCGATTTCAATGAAAAACCTTTTTCGTATCTTATCCACTGTCCTCAGTCTGGTGATTGTCCTGACCTTACTCACGATCCACTCAACCACTGTCGCACAAACGGAGACCACGCCTGAAGAAAATATCGCCAACGTCACGAACTTCTATGAGCAGTTTTCGGCTGGCAACGTGGATGTCTTTTTGG
>JACMMD010000813.1 GCA_014379235.1 Anaerolineae bacterium | reverse complement strand
CGTGTACCACATCGACCTTGACCTGCACCGCGCGTCGCACGAGATCAGCAGCAGATTGACTCTCCGCAAGCAGAGAGGGGTCGGGGGAGAGGTTATTAACCATATCGAGCAGTCCCCTATCCGCCAGCAAACCATGTTTGATGACTTCCGCCATGCCGCAGCGCCATTCGCGTTCGGGCAGCGTTCGCAGCACGTCGCTGTCGATGATGACCGCTTCCGGCTGCTTGAACGCGCCAACAAGGTTTTTCCCCTGCGGCACGTCCACGCCGACTTTACCGCCAACGCTGCTATCAACCATCGCCAGCAGACTCGTCGGGATTTGCAGCAAACGAACGCCGCGCATATAGGTCGATGCCGCGTAGCCTACGGTATCTCCAACCACGCCACCGCCAAGCGCAATCACCGTTCCACTGCGATCTAATCCCACATCCACAAACTGCCCGTACAACTGCGAAACCGAATCGCCCGTTTTGTATTGTTCACCATCGGGCATGGTGACTACCGCCGCATTCGGCAGAGAAGCCGCTAACGCCTCGCCATAGATCGGCGCGAGAGTGGTGTTCGTGGCGACAATCACGCGCCCTGTCAGCCCAAATTCAGCGGACCGTTGACCTAAGCCTGCGACTAACCCCGCCTCAATAACGATGTCATACCCGCTCGATGTGTCGTTCGGTGGGTCTACGTGGATTCGGTCTGATGCCATAATTCGATGATCTCCTGTGCCACTTCGTCCGGCGTTTTGCCCGTCGTATCGACCTGATGCGTGATTTCGTCATAGGCTGCGCGCCGTTTTTCCAGCAGTCCACGCCAATCGCCATTCGCCAACATCGGACGCCCCGCCGCTTCACTTTCCAGCCGAGACCACAGCGCATCCGGCGTAGCGCTCAAGCAAACAAGCAGCCCCGCCGCTTGCATCACCGCCCGATTTTCGGCGTTGACCAGCGCGCCGCCGCCTGTAGCAATCACAAGTCCATTTTGCGCGGCCAATTCGCGGCACACCTGCGCTTCGAGTGCGCGAAAGCCTGCTTCGCCTTTCTGCGCGAAAATCTCAGGGATAGTCATACCGCCGCGCTCGATAATCACATCGTCCATATCGACAAAGCGCCGTCCGGTGAGTTCGGCCAAGCGCCGTCCAACTGTCGTTTTGCCCGTGCCCATGAAGCCCGTGACGATAATATTGCGATTGCCATCACCGCTACTTGTTGCAGCGCTACTGGTTGCGCCGCTATCAGGGATAACCAAAACGCCACTCCACATTATCCATCGGCAGGTCTTCAAGCTTGGCCGTCCGCAGTGAAGCGAAGCGCGGCAGCATTTCGCCAACGCTATCGCCGCCGAGTTTTTCCAGCAGCGCGTCAGTAATCACCAGCGCCATCATCGCCTCGCCAATGGGCACAGCACGGGATAGGGCGCAGTAGTCACTGAGTTCGTAAGTCGTCTTGTCCGGCTGACCAGTCGCCAGATCCACCGACTCCATGCCCTGCACGATGGTCGAAATCGGCGTCATAGCGGTTCGCGCCACAATCGGCT
>JACMMD010000812.1 GCA_014379235.1 Anaerolineae bacterium | reverse complement strand
TTGGCGCGGCCTTTCTCGTCGTCAACTTTTGGAGTCTGTCACTGGCGCGCACGGGCTTTAGCGTGATCGACTGGCTGCCACTCGGCCTGTGGATGGTGTGCGCCTTCGTGGGCAGTCAGGTGCTTGATCGCACCCTTCCCCACCGCGATCCGCTGCTGTTCCCGGTCACGATGTTTATGAGCGGTTGGGGGCTGGTGCTGATTGACCGTCTCGCCCCAAACTTCGCAGACCGTCAAATCATATGGCTGCTGATTTCTGTCGTGGCGCTGCTGACCGTCGCATCGCTGCCTCATGCGCTTCGTTGGCTGCGAACCTATCGTTACATTCTGCTGGTCTTAGGCTTGGTGCTGCTGGTCAGCACGATTCTGCTAGGACGAAATCCATCGGGCCAAGCTGGAGCGCCCGCGCTGTGGCTCGGCATCGGTGACGTATTCTTTCAGCCTTCCGAAGCGCTTAAAATCATTCTCGTGGCCTTTTTAGCCAGCTATCTAGCCGAACAGTATCCGGCCCTGCGCGCCACCACGCTGTATGACAGCGAACGCTTATGGCTGTCGCCGCGTATCGTCGGCCCTATCCTGCTGATGTGGGGTCTATCAATCGTTATCCTCGTCTGGCAGCGCGATCTCGGCACGGCCATTCTGTTCTTCGCGGTATTTTTGGTGCTGCTCTACGTAGCCAGCGGTTACACGCTGATACTCGCGGGCGGCGCGATATTGATCGTCCTCGCGGCCATCGTCGCTTACAACGCCTTCGCCGTCGTTCAGCTTCGCGTCGATATCTGGCTCAATCCGTGGCCCGAAGCCGATGGACGCGCCTTTCAAATCGTTCAAAGTTTGCTGGCGTTCGCGGCGGGCGGCATATTCGGACAAGGTGTCGCGCAAGGTTCGCCCACCTATATTCCGGTTGTTCACTCCGACTTCGTATTTGCGGCGCTGGCGGAAGAATGGGGTCTGCTCGGCATATTGGCCGTCATCGCCTGCATCGCCATTCTGGTGGCACGTGGGCTGCGTATTGCCATCCATCAGCGCGGGCGACCATTTTTCGCGCTGCTCACCGTCGGGCTGGTGATGCTCATCGCCGCTCAAAGCCTGCTCATCATGTGCGGTGTCCTCAAGCTGCTGCCGCTCACGGGCGTTACGCTGCCTTATCTCAGTTATGGCGGGAGTTCGCTGCTGGCCAGCTTCGTGATTATGGGGCTGCTGCTGCGCCTCTCATCCATGCAGGAGAGATGATGCAGTTCACCCGCGAGATCAACCGTCTGTTATTCGGCGTGCTGCTGGCATTCGCTGTTGTCGCAGTGGCAGCGGCATATTGGGCTGTCGTCGGGCCGGATACCATCGTCAACCGCGAGGACAATCCGCGCCTCATTGAGGACGAAGCCTCTATTCAGCGCGGCAGCATCGTAGATCGTCGCGGCGAACCTTTGGTCGAGTCTGTCATGGACGGCGGATTGCTCACCCGCCAATATATGCACCCCGAAATCTACGACGCTATTGGTTATTTCAGTCTCCGCTATGGTGTCGGCGGAGCGGAAGCCGCCTACGATGCGATTCTGCGCGGCGATGATGTCGAGCGCGGAGTATTGGAAACGTTCAGCAATAAGCTGCTGCACCGTTCGCAGCGCGGTTCGGACATTCGCCTGACCTTCGATCTTGAAGTACAGCGCGCTGTCTCGGAAGCGATGCAGGGACAAAGAGGCGCGGTAGTCGTGCTGGCCGTTCCCGGTGGCGAAGTGCTGGCGCTGGTCAGCCTACCCACTTACGACCCCAACACGCTCGATGCCGATTGGGAAACGCTAATCGCCGCCGAAGGCAACCCGTTTTTCAACCGCGTCTTGCAGGGACGCTACCAACCCGGTGGCGCGCTGCAAACGCCGCTGCTGGCGGCGGCGCTGTTATCTAACACATCGCTTGATGGTGAGGTCGAGAACGCGACGCAGCCAGTCATCGTTGACGATGTCGCATTGACCTGCGCGGTGCGCCTGCCCGATGTGCCGCTGACACTGCGTGAGGCTTACGGGTTCGCCTGTCCACAGCCTTTTGCCGATTTAGCGCAGTCTCTCGGCCCGATAGCGGTTCAATCGACCTTCGACACCTTCCATTTAGACGAGCCGCCGACGCTTCCCGGTTTCGTGGTTGAGCCTGTTGAATCAGATGACTCTACACCTGCGCCAACGGTGTCACCCGAAACACCAACCGAAGTGACAATCACGACGGATAACGTCCTGCAAAACGCGCTCGGTCAGGGCGAACTCACGGTCACGCCGATGGAAATGGCCGTCATTGCCGCCGCCATTGTCAACGACGGCAACGCCCCTCAGCCTTATACACTCGTGTCCATCCGCCCACCAGACACGGCGACGTGGACGCCCATTCGAGAAGTGCGCCCCACGATTCCCATTTCAACCACTAACACCGCCCGCCAATTGCAGGACTTGATGCGTAACACCGTTGCTAACGGCGCGGCCCAAAATGCCGGACGCCCGAATATCGACATCGGCGGACATGCGGCGCTGGCCTATTCCGGCGAAAGTTCGCAGGCGTGGTTCGTTGGTTTTGCGACGCTCGGCGGACGGAGCGGCATCGCCGTAGCCGTCGTATTAGAAAACAGCGCCGACCCCGGCCTCGCGGCGGACATCGGCGGCACAGCGTTAGCGGCGGCCCACGCCGCGCTGCAACAAGAATAGTTTGTATGCGACACGTCAGCTTTAGATCATCGCTGTTCGAGAGCAAAGAACCACAGCCGCACTTCATCAACCCGATTTGCTTTGGCGAAGACCTTGCCGCGTGGCTGATCGAGAAAATCCGCCCGACAATTTTCGATCTCAGCGAACCCATTCAAGAAGATTATGGTTGGGGCTTTTGGGCGACCATTGGCGGCGCGCCTTACTGGGTGGCGATTGCCATCAACGAGGAAATGATTGGTCAAGATGTGGCGGAGTGGTACGTCAGTGTCGCCCATGAAGCGGGCTGTAATCCCATACGACGTTGGACTACACGGCCAAAACTCGAAGTGCTGTTAGCACTATGCCATGCGATTGATAGCGCTCTTTATAACGAACCAACGATCAGCGATATTCGCTGGTGGTCAACCGACTTCGATAGCGGTGAACCCTCGCAGCATCCAACTTAACGCTCGAAGCGTTTACGCAGTTTCTTCAACCACTTGGCGTAAGTGCTGCCAAAATGCACATAAAATGGGCTTAAGCTGGTGATGTATTCCGCGCTGTGTAGGGCCGCCAGAAAGTCCGACGCGCCCTCGAACGGCTGAACGCGCACCATTGCCTTACCATACTCCATACCTGTGTGAGCATCCGAACCCGCCGTGCCAAGCACCCCGTGCTGCTGCGCGAACGCCAGCGCCTTAGCATTATCTTCCGCCACCAAGCAGCGCGCATTGAAAACCTCTATCGCGTCCACCTTGTCGATGATGCGCTCTAAATCGACCTGCTGCCACGCGCCTTTACGAAAGCGGTCAAACGGATGCGACACGCTGATAGCCGCGCCTTGATCGCGCAAGCGGCGAATGGTTTCTTCCGGCGATAAGCCTGCGGGTATCGTCTCTTGCAGAAAATAGCCGAGTAACTCACCGTGCGTGGTCATAATCTCTTCACCAACGATGACCAGATCGGGCATCAGCTTTTGCATAGCGATTGCGCCATCCGCCGTATTGTGGTCGGTGATGGCGATTCGGTCAATCCCGCGTTCAGCGCACAGACGAAAGATGCGCTCCGGCTGAACAAGGCAGTCCTTCGACCATTCAGTATGCGAGTGCGTTTCGACGTTCCAGCGCTCGTTCATACCGCGCTCATCTCGCTAGTGCTGATAATAGGCTTGGCATGACGCGCCGCTTCGACTTCTGCGATGTCGGCTTCGAGCGCGGGAGAGAAGATGCGGTTGCGAAAGATGAAGGCCACCGCCAACCCGACTAATACGCGAAACCACTTGTGGAAAAAGCCCTGCATGATGGCCGCTGTTGCCGCGATTGCTGGCGTTATTTCGGGGTTGGCTGGCGCGACAATCGCCATCAGCATGGCCGCGTCGGTGAACTCGGTCACGCCTGCACCGTTAGGGACGAAGCTCAAAGCCCCAACCGCTGCGGCCACACCGGAGATAAACATCGCCTGTAGGAACAGTGTCCATGTCGGCGTTAGTCCGAAGCCGATTAGAATGAGCATGAAGCCGATGGCGCT
>JACMMD010000079.1 GCA_014379235.1 Anaerolineae bacterium | reverse complement strand
TGCGCGAACTTCGGTTGCAAAGTCTTGATTAGTCGGGATGACATTGGAGGTCATAAATAAAACCTTGAATAAACTTCCCGAACGTTATGCTAACTAACTATATTATATAGTCGGTTTTTTGAAATATTTATCAGCATTCCTTAACGATTTCGACGCACACCTTAATTTTTGCACAAACTCGTTTCGATGGCAACAAGTGGCAGCACTGCTGCCACTTGCTGAACGTTTCACAACTTATTTCCTCAATTACGTTTGTACTCTGGCACGCTTAATTGAGATTCTCAAACAGCCCTGCCGCGCCCATACCGCCGCCGATGCACATCGTCACCATACCATAGCGACTGCCGCGCCGTTTCATCTCGTTCATGATCTGCACCGAGAGCTTCGCGCCTGTGCAGCCAAGCGGATGTCCAAGCGCAATTGCCCCGCCGTTGACGTTCACGCGCTCAGGGTCGAGTTCCAGCGTCCGCACGACGGCCAGCGCTTGAGACGCAAACGCCTCGTTGAGTTCAATTAGGTCAATGTCCTGCTGGCTAATGCCCGTGCGTTTGAGCAAACGTGGCACAGCCGCAATCGGCCCCACACCCATAATCTCCGGCCTCACGCCCGCCGCATTGAAGCCGACAAAGCGCACCAACGGCATCAACCCCAACTGCGCCGCCTTGCCCGCTTCCATTACCAGCACCGCCGCCGCGCCATCGCTGAGAGGACTTGAATTGCCCGCCGTCACGCGCCCGCCCTCTTTGAAAACTGGCTTCAACTTGGCCAAGCCCTCAACGGTAGTTTCTGCGCGCAGATGTTCATCCTGTGCGAACGTACTTGTCAGCGTTTGCGGACGACCATTGTCGCCAATGACCGTTTCTTCGAATTCGAACGGCGTGATCTCCTGCGCGAACTTGCCCTCGCTCATGGCCTGCGCCGCCTTGCGATGGCTGTGATAGGCGAACTCGTCCATATCCTCACGGGACACATTGAACTCGTCAGCCACGCGCTCGGCAGTGAGGCCCATGCTCATATACACATTGGGGTCATGCTCGGCCATATACGGGTTTGGGCTGATCTGAAAGCCTGTCATCGGCACCAGCGACATGGTTTCCGCGCCGCCAGCGATTACGATGTCCGCGCCGTTGGCGATGATGCGTTCGGCGGCCATGGCGATGGTTTGCAGCCCGCTCGAACAGAAACGGTTGACGGTCATAGCAGGCACTTCGACAGGCAGACCGGCCCGCAGCGCGATTACACGGGCAAAGTTCAAGCCCTGCGAACCTTCGGGGTACGCGCAGCCAATAATCACATCGTCGATTTCGTTCGGGTCGAGCTTGCCGCCCGTCTGTTTCAAGATGTCGAGGATCACCGCCGCCGCCATCTCGTCGGAACGACTGGTGGTGGTTGTGCCCTTCTTCGCTTTACCGACAGCGGTTCGTGCCGCCGCTACAATCACTGCTTCACGCATGTTCAAACCTCTGTTATACATTTACGTCATTCAAGATGAAGAATTTGTTCTACCATCTTGATATTTTCGGCAATAGAGATGCCACCACTATATATACTATTAGACCATCCGATTAATGCTTTAGAAGCTTCAAAAATTGCTTTCCGCTCAGGTACTATTCGTAAACGAGCAAATACACCATAAAGCGGAATAGTCCATAATGTAGCTCTTAGTTGTGCTGCCAATCTACGTATCGTAGCGTTTGCTTCATGAAGTTCCTCTTCAGTGCTAATAGAGCCTTTACTAACGTTTCTCAGGAAAACAAGTACAAATGCAATCTCTGCTATAACCTTCCGCTGTTCTTGAATCGGCTCCAATATGAACTTCTGTACAAACTGACCTAATACAAAGACAAGTACGCCGAAAAATGCAGTAAGAGCTGCGGTTTCTAATGAGTTCATAGCTTTATCTCACTAACAACGGTAAGGTCATAAAGCACTTAGGGTCATCTATCGCCTCTACAACGTAGCCTACTCCACCGCCGTATCTTGAAAAACATTCTTTACAGGTAATGTGAATCCCGGCAGCACATCCTCACCAGAAAGCGTATCGTTTTCGCTCAAGACTTCTTCGTGCATCGGTGTGTACACTTCGACCAGCCGCTTTTCTGGAATGACCAACCACACTAAGCGCACACCATTCGCCAGATAGTAACGGGCTTTTTCGCGCATTATCTTCAGACTGTCGTCGGGAGATTTGACCTCAACAGCGAGATCAGGCATTTGCAGAACACTGCCTTTTGTCACTAATGGTTTATTGCCCGCCGTGTACGAAACGTCAGGGATACGGGCGTTACGTTTGTCTTCTGGCATACGATGGCGAACTTCCATCACGACACGCCCCGATCTATGCTGCTGGACATAATTCCAGATCGGGCCATAAACATTCCCTGTAACCATGCCATGCTTCTCGGTTGGCACTTTTTCGACAATCTCGCCGTTGATGAGTTCCAACAGCCTATCCCGGTACTCTGATGAGTCTGCGATTTGCTCGAATTCCTCAACCGTGTACAGCCGTTCTTCAACCGCCATATTTCTTGCTCCTGACTATGCAGCTATTTTAGCTGAAAGCCGTACTCAGTGCGCTAACCGCTAATTCCTGAGCGGCTTATTCGTTTGCAACATATGGCCGATGCGCTCCAGCGTTTTCGCCTCACCCATCAGGCTCATGAAGGCTTCGCGCTCCAAATCGAGTATCACCTGCGCGTCCACCCACTGCGGCGCGGAGAGCGCCCCGCCTGTCAGCACATAAGCCAGCTTGCGAACGATATGCGCGTCATATTCCGTCGCGTAACCGCCCTCGCGGAAACCCTCGATGCCGATCAACAGCGCGGCAAACGCATCACGTCCCGCCGCCCAAACCTTATCCGGCGGAATGGGCACGTAACCATCGGACATATGCAGCGCTTCACGTTTGGCCTCGCCCAACAGTTGAGTGCGGTTCATCACAATGCGATCACTTGCGCCTAAAAAGCCCAGTTCCCGGGCCTCTTGCGCGCTGCTACTAACCTTCGCCGTCGCCAATGTCTCGAATACGCGCTGTAAGTGTGGCAGCACATCGCCGTTGGGTGACGACTCTTT
>JACMMD010000811.1 GCA_014379235.1 Anaerolineae bacterium | reverse complement strand
TTGCGTTTCTTGCCCTATGAAGAATGGCGGGCGACGGTTACGCCAGAAGAAGGGGCGGCGACGTGGGAACATATCGCCCGCAGCCCCAACGCCAGCATCGACAAAGCGCGGCGGCTCATCAACTATCAGCCGCGCTACAGTTCGCTCGAAGCGATTTACGAGTCGGTGCAGTGGCTGATCGACAACAAGCGAATCACGATATAGCTACGTCGCTATTTTGATGCGACGTAACGGAAGCGAAACAGCATGGTTAGAAGAAAAACACGTCAACCGTCCAACATTCCCACGATGCATGACGTGGCCAAACTCGCGGGTGTCTCGCAAAGTACAGTGTCACGGGTGCTGAACGAAACCACATCGCCTGTACCCATCAGCGACGACACCAAGCAGCGCATCCTCGACGCGGTGGAGCAGCTTGGCTATCAGCCGAACATGATCGCCCGCAGCCTGCGAACGCAGCGAACGCAAATGATCGCTGTGATGATTGGTGACATCTCCAATGCGTTTTATCATCCGATTGTGCGCGCCGTGCAAGACGTGGCGGGTTCGCGGGATTACGATGTGTTGATCTCCAATGGCGACCATGTTTACGAGAACGAACTGCGCTTCTTGCAGATGGTTCTGCGGCGTCCAGTAGATGGCGTGATTATGGCCCCGCATCGCTTGACCAGCGAAGATTTAGAGCGCTTCATCAAGCGCAGCCATATTCCGGTGGTGGCGGTGGGCGCGCAGGTTGAACATCCGATGGTGGATGTCATCGGTGGCACAAGCGAACCCGCAACCTATGAGGCGATTTCGTGGCTTATCAAAGAGAAGGGGCATCGACGCATTGGCATTATGGGCGTGGCCGGTGATATGCCGCCGGGCCCGCCGCGACTTCGTGGCTACGAGCGGGCGATGGCTGACGCAGGATTGACGATTGAAGAGGGTTTCGTGCAAAAGGTTGAGTTTACGTGGGAAGGCGGCGAACATGCGATGGCTGCTTATTTGCAGCAGCCCAACCCGCCGACAGCCGTTTTCGCCAGTAATTCGCTGATGGCTATCGGCGCGATCAAGGTGGCGCAAAAGCAGGGACTCGACGTGCCGGGTGACATCAGCATGATGGGCTTTGACGACATCCCCGAAGCGACGATTGTGAATCCCGCGCTGACGATTGTGGCGCGTGACCTGTCGGCCATCGGCAGGCAGGCGGTAGAAATCCTGTTCGAGCGTATGGATGGCGACGTGACCGGGCCGGGCCGCTTCTTCCAGAGCGAGTGGCGCATTGTCGAACGGAATTCAGTGCGAAGCATTTAATTGTTTTGTTGCTGAATATGGGCGACTGGCCAGTCGCCCCTACAAATACTACCCTAACGGCGGCATCAGCTTTGGCTAACTGCTAACTGCTTCTTTTGCTCTCCACGTACAGCGTTTTGAGCTTCGTCAAACAGTCCTCGATGCTCGATCCGTCGCGCAGCATGTTGTGAATGACGTGCCCCGACTGCTCTTGAAAAACGTGATAACCGTTGTGACGCGGGCGCACGTATGCCTGATTGAGTGTATCCCATGTATCACGGAAAAAGTTGTGCGTGATCTCGTTGGCGTAGTCGTCGTGCCACGCGACTGCGTTCCCCGGCTGCCCGCCTTCCTCGACGTACAGCGTTCGCTGAATATCGGCGCTGCACAGCCACACGCCATAATCTACAGCCTGTTTGATATGCTGGCATTTTGACGAAATCGAGTAGCCCGCACCGCCGAGAATCGAGCCGCGCACACCGGGAACATTGGTGAAATTCACCCGTTTGGGCGCGTAACCATCGCGGCTGTAATTGGTGTAGGTGAAGGTCAGCGGGCAGTAAACCAGATCGTCGGCGCTGCTCATGTGGTCGAGCATTTTGATGGGATTCCACGACAGCGAGTCAGGATGTCCGACTTCAGCAAATGCCGTAATAAGCTCGAGCGCGTGACGGCCAACGGCGTCATCGGTGAGCAGTTCGTCGCCGCTTCCCGGTGGGTCTCCGAGGCTGGCGCACAGGCTCAGGAAGCAGCAAATACAATCGGTGGGCACGAGTGGAACGCCAATCCAACGTCCGCTGCCTTTGAGCCGCTGACCAAGCGCGATGACTTCATCCCAAGTGTTGGGAAACGGCCCATTCATTAGGTCGGCGCGGTATGCTCCCGCTTGCATGGCGGCATCGTTGGCCAAAACCCATTGATGTCCTTCGTAGAAATAGCTCTGGTGACTGGGGCCGGCGCTTTGTTCGGCCAGCGCATCGAGGATGTCCGGCACGATATGCTCATCGAGCGGAACGAGGCAACCTGTCGCGTGGGCGAGACCGACGTGCGGATGATCGACAATCAGCAGGTCGAAGGTTTCCGCCAGCTTGTCGATAGGCGTGTCGCCAAACTCCCGCAGTGAGCGCACTTCCCATGTAATCTGAATACCCGTTAATTCCTCGTAAGGTTTCTCGCTGGCGGCGAGAGGTTGGTAGCCGCGTGGATGATCCCATGTGATGCCGCGTAGTTTAATCATGAAAAGAGCCTTTAGCTATTAGCAAGAACCGAGTTTCAATCTCAGGACTTTCGCTTCGACAGTGGGTTTAAACCCACTGTCTGCCCAAATCTAAGTTCAATGTGGATGTTTGAGCGAAAGTCCTAAATCTGTGTTTCCCTCAAGCAACTGGGCGCGGACGAGATGCTTCTGAATCTTGCCGACGGATGTGCGCGGGAACTGCTCGACAAAGACGACGCGCTCCGGCACTTTGAACGGCGATAGATAACCCTGACAAAACGCGATGACGGTTTCGGAAGAGAGGTCACAGTCATCTTCGCGGATGACGACGGCGACGATAGTTTCATCGCGTATCGGGTCGGGCAGACCAATTACGCAGGCATCTGACACGCCCGCGCAGCGTTTGACCACGCTCTCGATCTCGGTGCTAGAGATACGCTCTCCGGCGCGTTTGAGCATATCCTTGCCACGATCCGCGAAGTAGATAAAACCTTCGGTGTCGATGTAAACCGTGTCGCCCGTATACAGCCATATACCATCCCGCGACTCGCGCATGATCTTGCTGGTGGCATCGGGGTCATTCCAGTAGCCGCGCATCAACGAACGCCCCGCTGTGCCGCGAACCACAAGCTGGCCATGTTCGCCAGCAGCGACTTCGTGATCGTTCTCATCCACGATTTTCATTTCGTAGCCCAAGATCGGGCGGCCCATCGCTTGCAAATTGCGCGGGCCAGTTACCGGACTCATAATTGGCACAGTCACGGTTTCGGTCATGCCCCAGAGCTGTTGCAGCGGCACTTTGAAACGGCGATGCCATTCGTCATACTGTGCCGCCGTGAGGTTCTGCGCGAAGGTGATGTTCCGCAGCGCGTGAGCCGCGTCAGATGGGCGCGGCGGCTGGTTCAGCAGCATTCGCAGCGGTGCGCCGAACAACGCCGACAGAGTAGCGTCATACGCGATAGCTTGCTCGAAGTAGCGACTGGCGCTGAAACGCGGCATGATGGCGGCGCTGCCACCAGCGATTAGCGCGACCCACAGCGCGTGAAACTGCGCCGCTCCGTGAAACAGAGGCAGCACGATTAAATGGCGATCATCAGGACGCGCACCGATGCCAGCGCGCACGGCCTCAGCGCCATAGATGAAGTTGGCGTTGGTCATGGTGACGCCTTTGGGGCGCGAGGTCGTGCCAGAGGTGTACAGAATTTGCAGCGATTTGTCGGCTGTGCCCATGTTCGGCGGCGGAGTGGCCGGCTGTTGGGCTAACATGCGCTCATAGTTAAGCGTCTCAGATTCGTCAGCATCGCAGAGAACAAGCAGATCAACATTCGTGTGGTTGGCGACTTTTTGCGCTGTTTCCCACGAGTCACTGTCAGTGAACATGACTTTCGCACCGGAGTGTTCGATCAGGTAGCGCAGTTCGGCGTAAGTGCTGGCGGGGTTGCTCGGCATTGCGATTGCGCCGATCAACGACGCGGCCAGAATCAACTGCGGATAGGCGGGATGGTTGGGCATGTGAATGTTGAACACGTCGCCCTCAGCGATGCCCAGCGAGTGCAGCAGGTTCGCCGCCTGATGAATGCTGCTCAGAAATTCGGCATACGTCCAACGGCAAACTTGCCCATCAGGGCGCTCGAAAATCAGCCATTTGCGCTGCGGTTGTAGTTCGGCGTACTCCGCGAATACGCCATAAAGTGTGCGATTGCCAGCGATGTCCACGCGGCGAAACCTCGTCTCTTTCAGATGCAGATCATCTTTAGATGCCGGCCAGAGCGCCGCCATCGACGGTTAAAACTGAGCCAGTCACATAACGCGCCAAGTCCGATGCCAGATACAACGCTGCGCCGGAAACGTCATCGACGGTGCCGAAGCGCTGCATGGGGATGCGGCGCATGATCGGTTCGCGGTATTTGTCGATTTGCAGAATCGGCTCGGAAAGCGGCGTGAGAATCCAACCGGGAGCGATGGCGTTGCAGCGAATACCATCCTTCGCCCAATCGACGGCCAGCACTTTAGTCAACTGTACGACACCGCCTTTGCTGGCGCTGTATGCGGGCGACTCGGTGAGGCCGATGAAGCTGGCCAGCGACGCGATGTTGATGATACTGCCGCCGGACGCTTTCAGCAGGGGATAGGCTTCGCGGCAGACACGGAAAACGCTGTGCAAATTGGTCTCAAGGATGCGCGCAAACAACTCATCCTCATAATCTTGCGGCGGCTTTTTCTTGGTGATGCCCTGTGAGTTGACCAGAATATCGAGTTTGCCCCATTCGGCGTGAATCGCCTCAAACAGCGCCCGCACTGACGCAAGATTATCGGCATCACAGGTGATTTCGAGTGTGTTCACGCCGAGTGTTCGCAGCGCCACAGCCGTTTCGGCCACAGGCTGCGGGCTGCGACTGGTGGCGACGACGTTCGCGCCCGCTTGCGCCAGAGCCAGCGCGATACCTTTGCCGATGCCGCTCGTGCCGCCGATTACCAGAGCGTTTTTACCGCTTAAGTCTATGGTTATCATTGCATTGGGGATAGAGGAGTAGGCGAGAGAAAAATCGCTTCTTGCTCGATGTAGTGCTGGCGCGCTTCGGCCAGATAGTCGGCAAAGCCGGGATGTTCGAGCAGGGCTTTGCGCGCCCGCTGACGGTGGTTCAAGTCTTCAAATTCCCACAGTGTATAAATCTGGTTGGCGATACCGCTCTCGGATGTCCATTGACCGACCAGTTTCATGTAGGGTTCGATCATGGCTTGGCCTTCATTTTGCCACATTTCTAGCACTTTGGCCACTGTGCCGGGGCGACAGGTATAGATACGCAGTTCGTAAATCATAGCGTTATTAGCTGGCATCTTCCGCCGCGCCGAAGACGGTGTAGCCGCCGTCGATGAGCAGATGTTGGCCGGTCACGTATGCCGATAGGTCAGAGGCGAAGAACAGCACGGCTTTACCCACGTCCTCGATTGTGCCCATGCGCCCCATCGGGATGCGCTTGCGGATGCGTTCAGCGTCGATTGCACCGCGATTGATGTAGTCCATCAGCATCGGCGTTTCATGGTAGCCGGGGCAGACGGCGTTCACTCGAACACCACGTCCGGCCCATTCGACGGCTAAGGTTCGCGTCAGGCCGAGAATGGCAGTTTTCGCCGTGACGTATGGAGCGCGGCGCGGCATGGATAACACCGACGCGATACTGCCGATGTTGATGATCGCGCCACTGCCCTGTGCCAGCATATGCCGGCCCACATCACGGGACATGAACAGCACCGAGTGAACGTTGATGTCGAACAGGCGATACCACTTTTCCTCGTCGATGTCCTCAGCAGGCGAGTGATATTGAATCCCAGCGTTGTTGACGAGGATGTCGAGATGTCCGGCTTCTGCAAAGGCGGCGGCGACAGTTTGGGCGCGTTCGTCGGCGTTGGTGATGTCGCAGCGGTAGCCGATATGACCTGTGCCCGGAAGCGACGCGGCAGCTTCTTGTGCCTGCTGTTCTTGCAGATCGAAGATGAAGACACGCGCTCCTGCTCCGGCCAAGACCTGCGCCGAACCGTAGCCTAGCCCCTGCGCGCCGCCCGTGATGAT
>JACMMD010000810.1 GCA_014379235.1 Anaerolineae bacterium | reverse complement strand
GCGGGCTTATCGAGCAGGGACAAAATGCGATGTGTCACGTCGATATTATGACGTAGGTCTTCGCCCGCGACGTTGTATGCCTCACCGACAATACCCTTATGCAGCGCCACGTCAATGCCCCGCGCATGGTCATCGACGTGCAGCCAATCGCGGATTTGCATCCCATCGCCATATACGGGCAAGGGACGGTCTTCTATCGCCTCAGTGACGAAGAACGGAATCAGCTTTTCGGGATACTGGTAGGGGCCGAAGGTATTGCTTCCGCGTGTAGTTACCACTGGTAAACCGTGTGTGACATGATAAGCGCGCACCATCAATTCGCCGCCCGCTTTGCTGGCTGCATAGGGGCTGTTGGGCGCGAAGTTATCGGTTTCCACCGAGTAGCCTTCGTCGATGTCGCCATAAACCTCGTCGGTGGATACTTGCAAGAAGCGCTCCAAGCCGCCGCGCTTGTGGGCCGCGTCCAACAGAATATACGTACCGACGACATCCGTATGGATGAAGGCATCCGGCGCGAGGATACTGCGGTCTACGTGGCTTTCGGCAGCGAAATTGACAACCGTGTCGATTTCGTACTCGTCAAGTTTGCGTACTATCGTTTCGCGGTCTGCGATGTCGCCGCGCTCGAAGCGATAGTTCGGCTCGTCGTCAACCGGCAGCATGTTATCGAGATTACCCGCATACGTCAGCTTATCGTAGACGATGATGTTGTAATGCGGGTAGGCTTCGACCATGTGGCGCACGAAAGCGCTGCCGATGAAGCCTGCGCCGCCGGTGACGAGGATGTTTTTCATTCGGCATCGGCTTTGGTTTCTTGCGGCGTGGATGTAACCGTTGTAGCGGCGGCCTCTGGCGCTGTTGTGATGACGGGTGCGCCTTCTTCACGGCTTATGGGCGTTTCACTCACGGGTGCGGCGGGTTCGGGCTTCGGCTCCGGGCCTAGGATGAAGCGCTCGATGGCTTCGGCTACGCCATCTTCGTCGTTGCTGCCCACTACCTGATCGGCGGCGGCCTTGAGCGCGGCGTCGGCATTGCCCATCGCGAAGCCGATACCGGCCAGCTTAATCATTTCGAGGTCATTTTCGGCGTCACCAAAAGCGATCACCTGTGACGCGGAGATGTTCAGGTCTTTGAGCAGATGCCGCAGCGCTGTACCCTTCGATGCACCGGGGGGCAGAATTTCGAGCATATCAGCCAGCGCGGACTGCATCAAACGCGCCGCGCCGTTGATCTGCATATCAAGCTGCCAGCGCAAAGCCTTGACGCGCTTGGCTTCACCCAGTTTGACGGCCATCAGTTTATTGATGGGCGTGTTATCGATCAGGTTTTGCAGTGAGCCGACTTCTTCGGCGCGTGGTTCGTGATAGTGTTCGATTTCTTCGCAGTCGCGGTTATGCGAACGTACTAAAACACGCTGTCCGCTGTAGGCGAGGATGGTAAAACCGCGCTCTTCGGCAAAGGTAACGACCTGCCGCAGCACTTTGGGTTCGAGGGTTTGCTGATAGCGAATGCTGCCATCACCATTGTGGACGACCAAGCCCTGTACACAGATGCTCGGCGTATCTTGCAGCCCTAGCTCCTCGATGAATTTTTCGTTGGCGCGGCGTGTTTTGCCTGTCGCCAGAATGACTTTCACGCCCTTGGCCATGGCGGCCTTGAGCGCTTTTATGGTGCGCGGTGTGAGTTCGTGTTTGCTGTTGAGCAGCGTTCCGTCGAGATCGACGGCGATTAGCTTGATGTCTTTACGTGGAAGCGAGTTCTGGTCAGTCATGAGAATTGGTTTATCCTGCTATTTTCTGTAATCAAATTACACGGTGTAGGGGCGACGCACGCGTCGCCCCTACAAGTTCAATCACTACTCAAGGCGTAAATCGCTGTGATCGCCCAGATTGACTTTAAGGGCGCGAGGGCGTTCGTCGTTGCGGGCAACATGAACGTGGCGTCCGATCAGGCTGTCTTGAATGCGCGTATCGACGTTTTCGATGCTGCTGCGCTCAAGCACGATGCTGCGTTCGATCTCGCAGTTACGAACGGTAACATGATGATAGATGCTGGTGAATGGGCCGACGTAGCTGTTCTCAATGACGCAGTGTTCACCGATGATAGTGGGGCCGCGCACGACACTGTTGATGACCTTTGCGCCGCGCTCAACCGTCACGCGGTGGTCGATCTGCGAGCCTTCACAGACCGCTTCGGGCGAGATGTAGGGCTTGAGTTCTTCGAGGACGTGGCTGTTGGCTTCGAGCATGTCAATCGGCTTGCCCGTATCAATCCACCAACCTGCATGAACATGCGGATAGACACGGTAGCCTTTATCGACCAGCCATTGAATCGCGTCGGTGATTTCCAGTTCGCCGCGTTTCGATGGGGCGATGGCATTCACGGCATCGAAGATGTAGGAGTCGAACATATAGATGCCCACCAGCGCGAGGTTGCTCTGCGGCTCTGCGGGCTTTTCGATCAACTGCTCAATGCTGCCATCGGGTCGCAGTTTAGCCACACCGTATGCTGATGGATTTTCGACGTGTTTGAGGACGATCTGGCTGTTCCAGTCGTTGGTGGCAAAATCGCGGATAAGGCCGTCGATGCCGCCTTCAATCACGTTATCACCCAAGAACATCACAAAGCGTTCGTCGCCCAAAAAATCCCGCGAGATTTTGACCGCGTGACCCAGTCCATCAGGGCTGTCCTGCGGGATGTAAGTGAGCTTAACACCCCAGCGGCTGCCATCGCTCAATGCCTCGCGGATTTCGGGGCCGGTCTGCCCGATCACCACGCCAATTTCTTCAATGCCAGCGTCGCGGATAGCCTCGATCACGCGCACAAGAATTGGCTTGTTGGCCACTGGAATCAACTGTTTAGCGCGGGTATAGGTTAAGGGGTAAAGGCGTGTTCCTTTGCCCCCGCTCAGAATGAGACCTTTCATGATGTGCGCGTTTGCTCCGTCAATGTATTTTTATAACGTGGCTTCGGTAGGGGCAAGGCATGCCTTGCCCCTACCGTAAATTCTTTAGAATGACCCGCGCTCCACAATCAGCCCGACGATGACCGCGATGGCGAACAGGATAATCATCCACTTGAGCCAGCCAGCCCCCCCGCCGCTGGTCATTGGTGGCAGCGCGTCTTTCGAGGGTTTATTGTGCGGCAAACGCTCCCATTTTTCAACCGCGTCCGCATCTGGTTCAAGCCGTTGACGCTCATTTGGCATGATTGTTCACCTTATAAACTCACTACTTGCCTGTTTGCGCGGGCGAGGCACTGCTTCGCCCCTACATCGAAACTTAGCGTTTGTGTTCCAACAGCCATTCGTACAACGCCGGATTGTTGTAGGTTTCCGTCCAGACATTGTGTTCGCCGTCGGGGTAGATCGTATATTGCAAGTTGTCGGCTTGGATTTCTTTCAGCGCGCCGACCATGCGTTCCGAATGGCCAATGGGAACGACAGAGTCTTTCGCGCCATGAAATACCCACATCGGCACAGATTTCAGTAAGCCGATGTTATCTAGATTCAAGACGCTCGGCCCGCAGATGGGTGCAAACGCGGCGAAACGTTCAGGGTAATCGAGCGCCAAACGCCACACCCCATACCCGCCCATGCTGATTCCGGTCAGATACAGACGGTGAGTATCGACGCGATGGCGCAGCACGATCTCATCTAACAGGCCGTTAAGCGCGCTGGTATCCACCGGCCACCATGAGGTTATCGGACACTGCGGCGAAACCGCGATGAAGGGGAAGTCTTCGCGTTCGGCGGTCACACGCGGGATACCATGCTTTTTTATCAGTTCGAGATCGTCGCCGCGTTCGCCGCGACCATGCAGAAAGAAGATCAAGGGCCAGCGTTTATTGGGTTCGGTGTCATAATCGCGTGGCAGATGCAGCAGATAGTTCAGCTTGATGGTTTTCGTGACCTGCTTTTCATAAACGTGCTGTTGTTCAGTCATAGCGCTAACCTCGCTTGCGGCGCTAACTTCGTTTGCGATACAGCCCGACGAGATGCACACGGCTTTGCGGCCACAATGCGCCGATGACGCGCTCTATCCCTATAGTAAGCCGAAAAAGCACTTCGTTGAACGCCAAATATGTCGGGTCGCCGATACTTTCGAGGCGCACCCGGTTTAAGCCGACGCTCGTTAGCAGGCGGTCAAGCGTGGCGGGTGAGTTCGCACGGTAGAACGTCGGGTTGATGAAGTCCTCGTCGCGGGCATAAATGGCGCTGACGACGCGCTTACTCAGCGTGTCAGGGATGGCGCGGCGCATCCACACTGTGTAATTGAGCGCGTTGGGCGTGATGAAGGTGAAATGCCCGCCGGGTTTGAGGACGCGCACGATTTCGCGGAATGTCACTTCCGGCGCGGCCAGATGTTCCAGCACCCATGAACAGGCGATCAGGTCGAAGGTGTTATCAGGGAAGGGCAGCGCGGTCAAGTCTGCGCCGACAAGGTTGGTGATTTCGGCTGGCTCTTGAAATGAGGCGGCGTAGCGATCCGCGCCGATGACCAAACGCGCCGTGCCGACATAATCTTTGACCAATCCGCCCGGCCCGCAGCCCGCATCCAAAATGCGCGTGTTCTCGTTGACGAGGCCGGACATCATCTCGGTGTAGATGTCCAGACTCGGACGCCAACCAGCCTGCATTTCACGATAGCGCTGGCGCAAACGCTCTTGCTTGGAGAGGTTCAGCATGAGGGAGCAGGTCGCAAATCATTTGGTCTGTAGGGCCAGGTCTCAGACCTGCCCCTACGATGCAATCTAGCCATAATACCCGCCGGTGTTTTCGTTGGGGGCGTTGCTCAAGACTGCGCCGACGACGCGCACATGCACCCGCTCTAACGCTTGACGGGCGCGGGCCGCGTGTTCGCGGCGAGTGTGTCCGGCTTTGACGACCAGCAGTACGCCGTCGAGTTTTGTGCCGAGCAGCGCCGCATCCGACGCGGCCAAAACAGGCGGGCCATCGAACAAAATATAGTGGGCGCGGGCTTTGAGTAAGCCGATGATCTCTGCCATACGCGGGCTGCTAATCACGTCCGCCGGATTGGGCGGCAGCGTTCCCGTCGTTAAGAGTTGAAGGTTTTGTACTTCGGTGTCCAGCAGCGGCGGCGTTGATAGGGCGGCGTTGTCGAGCATCATCGTCGTCAGACCGCGCTCGTTGGGGATGCCCCATAATTCGTGCTGCGATGGTCGGCGCAAGTCGGCATCCACCAAGATCGTCTTATGCCCACCCTGCGCGAAAGCAACGGCCAGATTGGCCAGCATAATGCTTTTGCCTTCGCTCTGCGCCGCCGACGTAACCAGCAGTGTACTAATCGGCTGCTCGACGCTGCTGAACATCAAATTGGTTCGCAGAGTCCGAAAGGCTTCGGAAGCCGCCGAACGCGGCTCGGTCAGGGTAATCAGTTTTGTGTTGGCCATGAAAGGTCGTCCTATCCTTCGATGTCAGGGATCGTCGCCAAAACAGGCAGTTCCAACCCACGCTCGATGTCTTCGCGGCGGCGTACAATACTGCTTTCCAGATATTCCAGCACGAACACGATCACCGCGCCGAGCAGCAAACCAAGCACTGCGCCAGCGGCAGCGTTGATCGTCGGGCGCGGCTGCAACAAACCGACGCTCGGATTATCCTGCAACTGCGCGTCGATCTGGTCTTCGCGGCGCACGGTCTGGTTACGCTGGTTGCGGGTCTCTACCATTACTAGCCCGTATTGGCGCGCTACCTGACCGGCCAGTGCGGCGTCGGGCAGGTCAACGTCAATCTGAATGAG
>JACMMD010000809.1 GCA_014379235.1 Anaerolineae bacterium | reverse complement strand
TCGGTGCCGATGATGTAGTGCACGCGCGCCAGCGGCGTGTCGCCCAACGCAATGTAGAAGGCCGACAGCCGCCCGCCATGCGCGCGCGCGATCACCTCGATACGCCCATGGCCGGGCGCACTCACGGTCAGCAGGCGTTACCAATCACCTTTGGCTTCAAGGTCGCCGTGTGGCTGGCGGAGATGCGCCGCCATCGACAGCGCCTTAACGAGTGTAAACCGCGTGTCCTCATCGGTGAGTTCGGTGGGGCAGTCGGCACACTGGCCAGCGTGTCCGCTCAGGGCATGGACATCAACGCCCGCCTTTGCGGAGAACTCGGTTTGAACGTCCCCGAAATCGCGTGGCACACCGCCCGCGACCACTTCGCGGAGTTCGCCGGAATCATCGCCATGATCGTGGCTACGTGTGGCAAGATCGCCCATGAGATCATCGACCTGCAAAAGACGGAGTTCGCCGAAGTCGAAGAACCGTTTGAGATGGGCAAAGTCGGCAGCAGCACCATGCCGCAGAAGCGTAACCCCATGCTGTGCGAAGCCATTCTCACGCTGGCGCGCTACACTCGCCACCATGCCACCACTTCGATTGACGCCATGCTGCACGAACACGAGCGCGACTGGTCGAGCTTCCAGATGGAATGGGCCTATATACCGGAACTGTGTGTCATGGCTCACGGCGCGCTAACTATGACGCTGCGCGTAGTGAGCGGCTTGCACGTCTATCCCGATATGATGATGCGGAACTTAGAGGCCTCTCACGGCCTGCTGCTGGCCGAGCGCGTGATGCTGACGCTCGGTAAGCACATTGGCCGCCAACACGCTCACGACGCCATTTACGAGAGCGCGATGGCCGCCTTCGAGCAGCGCGAACCGTTCGCCAGCCTGCTCAAGCAAAACCCTGCCGTCACCGAGCATCTCAGCGCGCAGCAGATCGACGACCTGCTTGATCCTGTGCAGTACGTTGGTCTATCGGCGGCCTATGTGGATCGTGTCCTGAACGGCGATTAGCAATAAAGAAAAGCCTACCGCAGAGGTTCAGGGATGCAGGGGTTCAGAGAAATCATTTTGAATTTCCCTGTACCTCTGCCGCTCTGCGTCCCTGCGGTAAGTTTTTGTTTTGGCTGACCGCTGAAAGCCCGTACTCGGCGCGCTGACTAGCCCTTTTCCTTGCCGATCTCTTTCAGCGGCGTGATGCAAGCCGCGTCCGCCAGCACGGAATCCGTCAGCGATTGCAAAATCTCCAGCGACGTATCGACAATATCGGCGATAATCACCAGACGATCTCCGGTTTTCACCCGTGCCCAACCCTGATTGATGCCTGCTTCGTCGTCCGCGGCCAGTTCATGCGGCTTGTCTTCGGGCAAACGAGCGGCCATCATTTTCGGCAGTTCGAGCGGCTCACGGTCACGCAGGCCGCGCAGATCATGCAGCACGTACTCGTCAGCAAAAGGCAGCGTCGCTTCAAACGTGGCGATGATGTCCTCGTCGCGGCGATCACCGGGCAGTCCGACGACCATCACAGTCCTGCGCTTATCGAGCGACGCTATGGCCTGACCGAGCGCCTTGATGGCCGCGAGGTTGTGGCCGTAATCGAGGATAACTTCGATGCCATCGAGGTCGAAGCGGTTAAAGCGTCCCGGCGTCATGGCGATGTCGGTGGTAAAGGTCGTCAGGGCGCGCACGATCATGGCGGGGTTGAGTCCGGCTGACCATGCCGCCGCTGTCGCTGCCAGCGCGTTGGCCACTTGAAACTTGATCTTGCCGCCAGCCGTGAAGCCGACACGATCTAATTCCACGATCTCCACTTCGTTGTCACCCGTAGCCAAGACAATCATGCCGTCACGAGCGTAGACTGCGCGCCCGTTTTCTTCGGCGCGGTGCGCTTTGATGATGTGGTGGTCGGGGTGGAGGCTGAAATACACCACGCGGGCATCCGTCGCGGCGGCCATCTCAGCCACCAACGGATCGTCGGCATTGAGGACTGCCGCGCCCTTCTTGCTGACGTTCTCGATGACCACCTGTTTGACGCGGGCCAGTTCATCGAGCGTGTTGATGCCGCTGATGCCCAGATGATCGGACGTGACGTTGAGCACCACGCCGACGCTGGCCCAATCGAAGGCCAAGCCCTCACGCAAGATGCCGCCGCGAGCGGTTTCCAGCACAGCCACCTCAACGCGGGGATGCAGCAAAACGGCCTGCGCGCTCTTGGGGCCGGAACAATCGCCAGCGATGATGCGCTCTTTGTTGATGTAGGTGCCGTCGGTGCAGGTCATGCCCACGACCCAACGCGCCGTATCGTACATATGTGATACCAGACGGGCGACGGTGGTTTTGCCGTTCGTGCCCGTGATAGCGATGATCGGAATGCGCGAGGGTGCGTCTTCGGGATACAGCATTTCGACAATCGGCTCACCGACATCGCGCCCCTGACCGTTGGCGGGGTGCAGGTGCATTCGCAGGCCCGGCGCGGCGTTGACTTCGACAATCGCGCCGTTCTGTTCACTCAACGGGCGGCGAATGTCGCGGCACAGTATGTCGATGCCAGCCACATCCAACGAAAGAATTTGCGCGGCCAGTTCAGCCATTTGCGCGTTGCGCGGATGCACAATATCGGTCACGTCCGTCGATGTGCCGCCAGTGGATAGGTTCGAGTTATGGCGCAGCTTGACGGTTTGCCCCTGCGCCGGAATGGTATCGAGCGTCATGCTTTGCTGGCTCAACACGAGGTCAACCGCTTCATCGAGCGCGATACGGGTGAGGGTGCTGCTGTGGCCGGGGCGTCGGCGCGGGTCTTGATTGACCTCATCAACCAGCGCTTTGACCGTGCGCTTGCCATCGCCAACTACGAGGGCGGGGTCACGTCGGGCGGCGGCGACCATCTTGCCGTTGACCACCAGCAGTCGATAATCGTCGCCTTCGATGTAGCGCTCGATCAACACTTTGCGGTCAAACTCACGGGCGATCTGGAAGGCGGCGCGAACATCGCTTTCCGTCGTCAGGTTGACGCTCACGCCCTTGCCCTGATTGCCTGCTTCGGGTTTGACAACCACAGGCAGACCAACATCCTGCGCGATCTCCCACGCTTCATCGACGGAGCGCGTCGCATAGCCTTCAGGTACAGGCACGCCGACAGTTCGCAGCATCCGGTTAGTGAGCGTTTTCTCCTGACACATCTCGACGGCGATGGCGCTGGTATGCGAGGTTTCCGACGCGACGATGCGTTTCTGATACGTGCCGTAGCCCAATTGGACGAGGCTTGCGGTAGGCGTCAGGCGCAGAACGGGGATACGGCGGCGGCGGGCCGCGGCCACAATCGCGGCGGTGCTGGGGCCGAGGCGGTAATCGTCGGCGGTTTCGAGCAGCGTTTCGATCTCGCCTTGCAGGTCGAAGGGTTCGTCGTGCATAGCGGCCAGCGTCAAGCGCAGCGCCGTCTCGAACGCAGCGCGGGCCGGTTCTTCTTCGTGATAGGCGTAGACCACGTAGTAAACGCCTTCTTCACCCGTGCCACGCGCCCGACCAAAGTTGACGTTGAAGCCCATCAGCGTTTGCAGTTCGAGCGTGATGTGTTCGGTGATGTGGGCGAGATACGTGCCGCGTTTCAGCCGTTCGATGAAGCCGCCGG